>NZ_JBGFCF010000006.1:0-238760 GCF_041205445.1 Falsihalocynthiibacter sp. CO-5D18
CACCGTCTGGCCTCTCGACCCGTCCAGTGACCCAGTGGAGCATCTCTGCGCCGCCGGTAGAGGGGTTCTAGTCCCACCCACCAAGACCCGCAACCCCTTTTTATGAAAAAGTCATAAAAACTTCAAAAAGCTCACGTTTCCTCAGTAAAAGGCAGAAAAATGGTGCAAAAAATCACGGACCAACACCCGAATTTTAGACAACCACGGCAAGAAATCCAACCAAAACACTCCAAATCAACAGTTATCCACAGACTCAAGGTGTGGCTTCGCGGAATTGTCACGTGAGTCTTTGTCGAGTCACCCGACTCACTCATTGGAAATGAAAATGGGGGCGTGCCCAGCTCGGTTGAATCCCAACACAACCAGGGAAGGCCGAAACTTCGGGAACTACCAGACCTACAACCCTATGCGAGCTTCAATCTGCGCAATTGCGGCAGACGGAGACCCAAAAGTACTATGATGATACCCAGATAGATCATCGGTTCAACTTGCCACCCCTTCACAAGGATCACGTAATGAAGCCCACCCGCCAACGCCGCACCATAGGTGAGCTTGTGCAGGTTGCGCCACCTCGCCCCACCCAGTTTCCGCAAGGAGAGATTGTTGGACGTGATCGCCAAGGGAATCATCAAGGCAAATCCAAGCATCCCAATGGTAATGTACCAGCGCTTTACGATGTCCTTTAGGATTTGCGTGAGGAGGAGTTGCATATCAAGGAAGAGCCAAACCGCCAGATGCATGGCGACATAGGCAAAGGCCAAAAGTCCGATGGCGCGGCGAAATTTGATCAGGTTGATGGCAAGCTTGGTCCGCAACGGCGTAATCGCCAACCCCGCTATGAGGAGTTGCAGCGCGATTTCCCCGAGTTCATGCTCAAGCCGCTTAACCGGATCAACCCCGAGGTTTCCCGCGAACAATTGAAAAACCAAAAATGAAACGGGTACGAGACCCAGAAAATACAGGCTCCACGCGGGAATTTTGCGCACAGTTTGATTGATCGTTTGAATTGGGTCGAACATGCGCGCAGCGTCTCTTTGTATATAGGGAGTGGTTTGCATCGGCAATTTTGGGTGAACCCGTTTGCCGATGCTCAATTTAGCTTAGTAGTTTTTCTGAAGGTCCATGCCCTTATACAGTCCGGCCACTTCTTCTTCATAACCATTGAACATGAGGCTCTCTTGGCGCTTAGCGATAAGCCCGCCGATTTTACGTTCACTCGCTTGGCTCCAACGCGGGTGATCCACAGTTGGATTCACATTAGAATAGAAACCATACTCACGCGCGTTGATCATGTTCCAACTGGTTTCGGGCTGTTTATTGGTCGCGGTGATGCGCACGATGGACTTGATCGACTTGAATCCATATTTCCAAGGCACAACCAAACGTATCGGCGCGCCGTTCTGATTGGGCAAATCATCGCCATAAAGGCCCGTCGCCAAAATCGTGAGCGGATTCATCGCCTCGTCCATGCGCAAACCTTCACGGTAAGGCCAAGGAATGGTCCGGCTTTGCTGGCCGATCATTTCGTCGGGGCGTTCAAGGGTTTCAAACGCAATATACTTTGCACCCGACTGAACTCCGACGCGCTGTAGGAGCGAGGACAACTCAAACCCGACCCACGGGATCACCATCGCCCAAGCCTCGACGCAACGGAAACGGTAAATCCGCTCCTCCATCGTCATACCCTTGGTCAAATCAGCGAGGTCATAGGTGCCGGGTTTGTCGACCATTCCGTCGATTTTTACACTCCACGGGTCCACAGTTAGACGCCCCGCATATTTCGCAGGGTCCCCTTTACCGGTACCGAACTCGTAGAAATTATTGTAATTACTAATGTCCTTGAGGCTGTTTGGCTTCTCACTTGATGAGTACTCGCTCGCAACAGTGGCGATTTTCGCGCTCACCGGACTTGCCGCGATCAACCCTGCCGCGCCCATTCCTGCCATGACTTGGCGCCGATTAAGGAAATCTGCCCGCGGGGTCACGTCAGACCATTTGAGATTAGTTTTAAAACGTTGTGCCATTTGCACCTCCAGCAATTTCTCCTAAAGTTAATCGAAAAGGCCTCAACAAAAAGATAAATAGACAGAACTCACGAATTTGTTTGGTGGGCGTGAGAATAATCGGTGTTTTCGTCATTGCGTTGAAATAATCCCCCCACCTTCACGAATTGTCTGCCTTGATTGCTACAATTTTATACGGATGTGGAAACCGCTTTAGGTGTTGATTAAGAGTTTCATGAGCAAATTACGGTTCTGAATCCCTATTTTAAGGAACACCGTATGAAACGTCTCTTCGTAACATCAGCCCTTGCTTTCAGTTTGCTCGCACACAGCGCACAGGCAATCGACACTGAAGCCAATATCTCAGGCGTCCTCGAAAACACACTTGCCGCATGGGTCGAAAACCCCACAGTGATCGACGCTCTGCGCGCGCAAAATGCGGCACACGCGACTCTCGTCGAAGCAGATATTATTAACCTAGACAATCTTTGGCGTGCCGAAGTCGGTGCAACTGAAACCCCGATACAATCTGAAGTTATGGCCCGGGAAATCTCAAAATACCTGATTGAAAAACAGTTGTCGTCTAATGGGGTGGTATCCGAAGTTTTCGTGTTTGATATGGTTGGCCTGAACGTAGGTCAAAGCGGGCTCACGTCCGACTACTGGCAGGGCGATGAAGCGAAGTACCAAGAGACGTATGGCAAGGGCAGCGGCTCAATTCACACCAGTGAGGTTGAACTAGACGAAAGCACTGGAGCCTATCTGGTTCAGGTTTCTTCCGCTATTTCCGACCCTGCGACAGGTGAATTGCTTGGCGGCGTGACCTTTGGCATCAATATTGGCTTGCTAGAATAAAGCCATCTAAAGAGCGGAGCGTTCTGCTTCGCTCTTATTCGGGTGAATTTGGCTCATGCGCCGACTTGAGCCATCCGCCATCACCAAACGCACATGGCTACGTTGGATTTGTCGCGGTTCAAGAACACCAACGGAATGCGCGATGGTCTCAACCTCATGGATGATACCTTCGGCATAACGGGCCACCTTTTTGTATTTTTCTTCCGGCACCAAACCCTGCTGCAAATGCGGATCATGCGTTGTAATTCCCGTCGGGCAGGTATTTCTGTTGCATTTTAAGGCCTGAATGCAACCAAGGCTGAACATAAAGCCCCGCGCCGATGTGACAAAGTCCGCTCCTGCGGCCAGCGCCCATGCCACATCCCCAGGATTAACCAGTTTGGCGCTCGCAATGATGCGAATGCGTTCTTTCAACCCATAGGAATCGCGCAAAGCGGAAACCTTTGGCAGCGCTTCGCGAACGCTCATCCCGACCAGATCAATCAACGGCATAGGTGCTGCGCCGGACCCACCCTCCCCTCCATCAATAGTAATAAAGTCCGGTGCGCACTCAGGGCCTCGTTCGACAATCAGCTTAAACAACTCTTCAATTGCATCTGGGCTCCCAACGACCGTTTTGAATCCGACGGGTTTGCCCGAAACCTCTCGAATATGACCGATATAATCGAGCAATTCGCCCCAATTTGCGACCGCGGCATGTCGGTTCGGCGAAATACTGGCCTCCCCTTCGGGAATCCCACGAATACTCGCTATTTCCGCCGTCACTTTAGACGCGGGTAAAATACCACCTTTTCCCGGCTTTGCCCCCTGCGCCAATTTCAACTCAAACATCTTGATTTGAGGGTGCGAGGCAACTTCGCGTAGCTTTTCGTCACTCAGGCTTCCATCCTCGCTTCGCACGCCATAATGCGCAGTACCGATTTGGAAAACAATGTCACAGCCGCCCTCATAGTGATAGGGGGCCGCACCACCCTCCCCCGTATTCAACCAAATTCCAGCCTTGGCCGCACCACGACTGAGCGCGCGAACCGCTGGCTTAGACAAAGCGCCAAAACTCATCCCCGAGATATTGAAAATCGACGGAGCAATATAAGGAGTGCGTGCAAAGGGGCCAATTTCCATTGGTTCAGTTTTGGTGATTTGATCATCAAGCGGGGGAAACGCGGCATTGACAAAAATCGGTGTGCCCACAACCGACAAATTGCGCGTACTCCCGAAAGCGACCGTGTTGCTTGCGCCTTTGGCTGCGCGATCGATCCATTCTCGTTGCGCGCGATTAAATGGAAGCTCCTCGCGATCCATCGCGAAAAAATACTGTCTAAAAAATTCGCCTAGAGTTGTGAATAAATGCCGAAAGCGCCCGATGACCGGATAATTCCTGCGAACCGCGTCCTCTTTTTGCACCTTGTCGATCACAAACATGACCAGCGCCATAAGTACAAAAAAGCCAATGATGAAGACGAACAATAGTGCCAAAATTTCGAGCGCCTGTCCCGCCCACCCCATGAATCGCATCATTAAATCTCTCCAAATATATTTGGCGAATGATGCGGGGGGAAAAGTTCCGATACAAGTCAAATACTTCTGCACTCTTAATTTGACCGAAGAAAAACCCAGCCAATCTGGCTGGGTTTGACCTGGCGCTATTGTGTGCAGTTAATGGACAACCGCACTCTCTGGTGGCCGTTTTTCGGATGGAGACAGATGATCGCCCACAATCAAGCCATCACTGCCCGCCGAAACCTTGACGGTATCCCCATCCAGAACGTCGCCAGCCAAGATCATCTCAGCAAGCTCATCTTGCAAGGCACGTTGAAACACGCGCTTAAGAGGACGCGCCCCAAAGACCGGATCATACCCCTCATCCGCTAGCCACTTTTTCGCAGCCAGATCAAGTTCGAGCGTAATGGATCGTGTGGCCAGACGTTTGTTCAAAAGACCAAGCTGGATCTCCACAATTCCACTCATATCCTCGCGTGCAAGACGGTCAAATATGACGATATCATCCAATCGGTTGAGGAATTCAGGCCTAAAATGCGCCCGCACCGCATCCATCACATCCCGCTTGGCATCACTTGCGTCCGCACCATCTGGCAGTTGGCTCAACGCTTGCGCCCCAAGATTCGACGTCAAAATTATCAACGTCTGCTTGAAATCAACGCGACGCCCCTGACCATCCGTTAAAATCCCGTCATCCAGAACCTGTAACAAGACGTTGAAGACATCAGGGTGCGCTTTCTCGACCTCATCAAAAAGGATGACTTGATACGGTTTGCGCCGCACGGCCTCGGTTAAAACACCGCCTTCTTCATAGCCAACATAGCCCGGAGGTGCCCCGATCAAACGCGCAACCGAGTGTTTCTCCATGAATTCCGACATATCAACCCGCGTCATCGCGTTGTCGTCATCAAACAGGAATTCTGCCACCGCCTTCGTAAGTTCGGTTTTCCCCACACCAGTGGGCCCAAGGAATAGAAACGACCCAAGGGGACGGTTTTCGTCATTCAAACCTGCCCGTGCACGGCGCACAGAATTCGAAACCGCTTTTACGGCCTTGCGTTGTCCGATGACACGCCGCCCAAGGCCCTCTTCCATACGCAGCAGCTTGTCGCGCTCGCCTTCAAGCATTTTCGAGGTCGGAATACCTGTCCAACGCTCAACCACACTCGCGATTTGTTCTGGACGAACGGCTTCAGCCACCATCGACTCGCTCTCGCTCGCCTCAGCGATTTCCAAGCGTTTTTCTAGGTCCGGAATCACGCCATAAGACAGCTCCCCCGCTTTGGCGAGATTGCCTTCACGTTTAGCAATTTCCAGTTCGGCGCGCGCGCGATCCAAATGCTCCTTAATATCCCGTGCATTTGCCAATTTGCTGCGCTCTGCTTGCCAGTTCGCCGTCATCTCGGAGGATTTTTCAAGCAAACCAGATAGCTCAACGAGCAATTTTTCCAGCCTATCCTGACTCGCTTGATCGTCTTCGGACCGTAAGGCCTCCACTTCAATCTGCTTTTGCAAAATGTCGCGATCAAGGGTGTCGAGTTCCTCAGGTTTACTGTCCACCTCCATGCGCAAACGGCTCGCGGCTTCGTCCATCAAATCGATAGCTTTGTCGGGCAAAAACCGATCCGTAATATAACGGTGACTCAAGGTGCTCGCCGCAACAAGCGCGCTGTCGGTAATACGAACGCCGTGATGAAGCTCATATTTTTCCTTGATCCCACGCAGGATCGAGATTGTATCCTCGACGGTAGGCTCTTCCACCAAAACGGGTTGAAAACGGCGCGCGAGGGCGGCGTCTTTTTCAACGTGTTTGCGGTATTCCGCCAAGGTTGTCGCGCCGATACAATGCAACTCTCCCCGTGCGAGAGCAGGTTTCAAAAGGTTGCTTGCGTCCATCGCACCGTCCGATTTACCGGCCCCAACAAGGGTGTGCATTTCGTCGATAAACAGGATTATTTCACCCGCTGCAGCCGTAACTTCGTTCAGGACCGCTTTAAGGCGCTCCTCAAATTCGCCACGATACTTCGCACCCGCAATCAGCGAGCCCATATCAAGTGACATGAGCTTTTTGTTGCGAAGACTTTCGGGCACGTCGCCACTTACAATCCGCAAGGCGAGTCCTTCGGCAATCGCCGTTTTCCCGACGCCTGGCTCGCCAATCAAAACGGGGTTGTTTTTTGTGCGACGACTCAAAACCTGCATTGTACGGCGGATTTCTTCGTCGCGCCCAATGATCGGGTCAATTTTACCTTCCTTGGCGGCCTGAGTTAGGTCCGTCGCGTATTTTTTGAGCGCCTCATAACTGTCTTCGGCACTCGCACTATCTGCGGTGCGCCCCTTGCGAACATCATTGATCGCCTCGTTGAGTTTTTGCGCAGTCACACCCCCAGCATCCAACGCCTCTTTGGCTTTGGATTTGGTGATCGCGAGGGCCGTCAAAATGCGCTCAACCGGAACAAAGCTGTCACCAGCCTGCTTGGCAAGTTTTTCCGCCTCGGCCAAAACTTTGGCGGTCTGTGGGTCAATATAGACTTGCGCGGCATCGCCCGTGACCTTGGAGAATTTCCCCAAAGCAACCTGAAGCGACTCGTCTACAAGTTTTAGGTCCCCGCCAGCGGCGGTAATCAAATTAGCCGCAAGACCCTGATCGTCATCCAATAGCGCCTTGAGCAAATGCTCCGGTGAAAGACGTTGATGATTTTCGCGTACTGCAATTGTTTGTGCCGCCTGAATAAATCCGCGCGACCGTTCGGTGAACTTTTCAATATTCATTTTAGTCTCCTGATTAGCACTCATATTCGAACCGCCCGCCATTGCAGCACAGTTCCCTATTCGCCTGATCTTAAAATGGTACTCAGACGGGCTCTAATCAAGGCCTAACGGTGGATTTTTCGCCTGCCCGCTTGATGGACCCGCACGGGCCGCGTAAGAGAGGCCCAACCCTTTGCCAACCGGAGCATTCCCATGTCTGATGATCGCCTTATCGTTGCCCTCGATGTCCCTAACGTGGTGACAGGCCTTGAACTTTGCGCGAAACTCAACCCCACCGTTGACTTCTATAAAATCGGTCTTGGTATGCTGACGGGTGGCGGATTGGCCTTGGCGAATGAGCTAAAACAAGAGCATGGCAAACGCATTTTCCTCGACATGAAGTTCTTTGACATTGGCGCAACGGTCGAGGCGGCGGTACGCGGGATCGCCCAGTATGATTTCGATTTCCTAACGGTGCACGGCGACCCGCATGTTGTGCGGGCGGCGGGCGAAGGCAAGGCGGGAAGTGATTTGAAAATTCTCGCTGTAACGATCTTGACGTCCCTGGATCGCGCCGACCTTGATGCGGGCCTCATAAAAGCAGGCGCTATTCAAGATTTGGTGGTGGAACGGGCAGCAAAAGCGCTTGAAGCTGGCGCCGACGGCGTGATCGCAAGCCCCCAAGAGGCTGCCTTGATCCGAGCGTTGCCCCAAGCCAAAGGTCGCCTCATTGTCACTCCCGGCGTTCGGCCAGCGGGTGCGGATTTGGGTGATCAAAAGCGCGTCGCAACTCCGCGTGATGCCCTATCTGACGGGGCCGATTATATCGTTGTGGGTCGCCCGATTTGGCAAGCAAGCAACCCTGCGGCCGCTGCTCAGTCCATTCTTGCGTCCATCAAGGACGTGAAGCGCAATGCCTAGTCGTTGATGTCTTTGTCGAAGGTCTTGATCTGCCCCTTACGCACGCCAAGGTACCTGCGCAGCACAAACCACGCGAGGGCCGAGATAACCGCGAAAACGAGGAAAGTCGTGTAGACTCCGCCAAGCGGGATGCCGAGCAAAAACAACAGCCCGACCATAAAAGCCCCGACAGCAAACCCAAGGAAAATCGCCCCCGGCAGGATGACCTCAAGGATCGCGAGCGCGACCCCTGCTGCCATCCAAACCCACCAGTCGGTCCAGTTCATTACACTTTCCCTTTCAGCAAGTTAAACGCATTGCCAAAGGCTTCAATCGCGCTTGAGGGCAGGATAATCGTTTGCTGTCCATCCCCTTTGCCAATGATCGCGAGGGCCTCAACTTGCTTGAGGGCCACTTGGTATTGCGCGGACTCAATGCCGTGGGTCTTGATCGCCATCGCAACAACTTCCGTGGCATAGGCCTCGGCATCCGCCGAAATCCGGCGCGCTTTGGCTTGCTGCTCAGCGGAGTAAAGCTCCGCATCGGCATTAAGTTCAACGGCGCGTTTGGTGCCCTCGGCTTCGGTGACTTGGGCGCGACGTGCACGCTCTGCATTCAGCTGTTGCAACATGGCTTGGCGGGTTTGCTCGTCCAAGTTCACGTCCAGAATTTCTGCCCGAGTTACCTGAATACCCCAATCATCCACCGCGTCTTCAACTTGCGTTTTGATTTGGGAAATCAATTGCTGACGATTGGATTGAACTTCGTCCAGTTCCATCGTCCCGATTCCCGACCGCACAATCCCAGCAACTGTTGTAGCAATCGCTGCATCCACATCGCGAATCCGGTAAACGGTTTTTTCGGGTTCAATGATGCGGTAGAAAACACTGGTCTCGACCTGCACCAAAACGTTATCCGCCGTAATGGCATCTTGAGATGCGCTTGGAAGTTGGCGCTCAAGGATCGAAATCTTGTGGCGCACAGTATCAAGAAACGGCACGATAAAGTTGATTCCAGGCCCTAAAACGGCTTTCAAACGCCCGAGTCGCTCAACCACATATTTTTCCGACTGGGGAACAATCTTAATTCCTTTGAAAATCAGTATTATTACAAGGCCCGCAAGCAAAAGCACGACGATGTTACCGCTCAATAAATCGAGCACAATCTGTTCTATATTCATAATAAATTCCTTTTGTTGTACTCGTTATGGGCTGAACTGCTTACGGATCAAAGCGCAAAACACCAAAATGCGTCCATTGTGTAATTCTAACCATGGGCTTATTTTAACCTCATGCCAGCCCTTTGTCGAAACTGTTTATCCTATTTTGAGACACCGACATCCCTTAGGTTGCGGTGTACGGAGTGTGGCAGCCCACGGGTTCTTGTCCATCCCGAGCTTTTCGACCTTTCGACCGCCCATATGGACTGTGACGCGTTTTATGCCAGCGTTGAGAAGCGCGACAATCCCGAACTGCGGGACAAACCTGTAATTATTGGCGGCGGGAAACGGGGCGTTGTCTCCACCGCCTGTTATATTGCGCGGCTCAAGGGGGTGCGGTCCGCGATGCCGATGTTTCAAGCCCTCAAACTTTGCCCCGAAGCCGAAGTCGTGAAGCCGCGCATGGACGCCTATGTTGAGGCTAGCCGTGCGATCCGCGCGATGATGGACGAGTTGACCCCGAAAATAGAACCGCTTTCGCTGGATGAAGCCTTTCTTGATCTCTCAGGCACGCAACGCCTCCATGGCCGCCCTCCTGCCGTCATGCTCGCGCGTCTGGTAAAACGCATGGACGAGGAATTGGGGCTGTCGGGATCTATCGGCCTGTCTCACAACAAGTTTCTCGCCAAAGTGGCTAGCGATATGGACAAACCGCGCGGATATTCCGTGATCGGCAAGGCCGAGACTCCCGCGTTTCTGGCGGGAAAACCCATCCGCATGATTTGGGGGGTCGGCCCCGCATTTCAGATTTCGCTGGAAAAGGCGGGACTGCGCACATTTGATGATCTTTTGCGATGGGAGCGCGCGGATTTGACCGCGCGTTTCGGCAGCATGGGCGATCGCTTGTGGCATCTGGCCCGCGGCCAAGATTACCGCCGCATAACGGCGAACGCTTCGGTGAAATCCATTTCCAAAGAGACGACGTTTTTCGACGATATTTCCGACGTCGAACTACTGGACGGTCATATGTGGCGATTGGCCGAACAGGTGAGCGACCGCGCCAAAGCCAAAAACATGGCGGGCAAGGTCGTGACTCTCAAGCTGAAACGCGCCGATTTTACCGCCCTATCCCGTCGCGTATCGCTCCGCGATGCCACGCAAATGGCTGACAAAATTTATCGCACTGCCAGAGACTTGTTCGACGCTGTTCCCGATCACAAACCCTATCGCCTCATTGGTGTGGGGATCAGCGATCTTATTCCAGAAGGCGGTGCCGATTTAACGGGTGACCTGCTTGATCCCGAAGCCATCAAACGCGGCCGTGCCGAGCGGGCGGCCGATGAAATACGGGCACGCTTTGGCAAAGATGCGATCATGAAGGGGCGCTCTTTGCGCTGACTATTCCGCCGCCATGCGCGCTTTATCGCGCCCGATATCGGCAATTTGCTCCGTCACATCCTGCATCATCTTGCGAAACGCGTTGAAATTCCCATTCGGGCGGATCATCTGCTCGTTCATATAAAGGGAGCGGTCAATCTCGATTTGCACCGCGTGTTGGTTCGCACTGATACGGCCATATTCTTTTGTAATATAGGCGCCCGCAAACGGCATATTGCGCAGAACGCGTAGGCCTTGCGCCCGAAATATTTCTTCAATTTGACAAACTATCGCTTCGCTGGCCGAAGCCCCGAAGCGGTCCCCAATCACAACATCGGGACGCCGCGCACCCGAACGCGCAATGGCATCCAACGCTTCATGCGGCATCGAATGGCAATCCACCAATACCGCTTGACCAAATTCCGACAGATTGTGCGCCATGATGCGATGCAATATGTCGTGGTATGGGTGCCAATAATCGGCAATCCGCTTTACCGCCTCATCATGGGTAATCTTGCCGCGATAAATTGCGCGCCCGCCCGAAACGACGCGCGGGATAACGCCCAGCCCCGATGCGATGCGCGGATTAGTCGTGTTCTTTTTCAGGCCTTCGATCAGCGCCGGATCAAGTTCGTCAACATTTCGGTTCAAATCAACGAACGCACGCGGAAATTTTGCCGCCAGAAACACGGCTCCATACTTCGGTGCTGTATCAAAAAGCATGTCCACGAACGCATCTTCCGAGGTTCGAATCGATTTTTCGTCGAGAATCGACTTTCTTTTGAACTTTCGATCATACTCGCGGCCACTATGTGGCACGGCAAAAACCACCGAAGTTTCCTTATTTTCAGGCATTTTAAGCGAAAAAGTGGTTTTGATCATTTAAGCCCCCCGTTACAATCACTATAGACCGAAATAATTCCGCACCAAAGGCCTTGAACACCGCCACGACTCCTTTTATAGACAGCGCCAGTTGACGCGGTTTTTCCGCGTCCTATTTGTTTAGGGCGCAAAAGGCACCGCAAAAATTTGGGCGCGTAGCTCAGTGGTAGAGCACTTCGTTGACATCGAAGGGGTCACTGGTTCGAACCCAGTCGTGCCCACCATTACTTCTGATTCGTCAGAGTGATGTACCAAATTCCCCCGCAAGGGGCCGATTGTAACCCGAGGCGCCACGCGCCGCGATAAAAGGAGAAGGCCATGAAAGTCCGGAATTCGCTCCGCTCGCTCAAGAACCGTCATCGCGATTGCCGCGTAGTACGTCGCAAGGGCCGCGTTTATGTGATCAACAAAACGCAACCCCGCTTTAAAGCGCGCCAGGGCTAACCCCCTCTATAAATTAGAAAAAAAGCCGCCTTTTTCGGGCGGCTTTTTTTTGGGCCGCGATTGTCGGCGTGAAATAGCCCTTTTGTTAAGAAAACAAATACAAATAGATGGCAATATATGCTTCACACCCTTACATTGCCCCCAACGAGCAAGTTATAAAAAGAGAGCAGCATGAACCAACTCGCTTCCCAGCCCGTCCCGCAGTCGGACGTGTCGGCTGAACCTAAAAAGGTTGATACAGCCCGCGATTGGCTTCGCGTTCTCGCAAAATACCGCGAGCCTATTCTTTGGCGCAGCCTATTTGAGCTTGCGGTAACATTGGTACCCTTCTTTGCCCTTTGGGCATTGGCTTGGTTGGCTTTGTCCGTCAGCCCATGGCTGGCTGCCGCAATTGCGCTCGTAAATGGCTTGTTCCTTGTGCGCCTGTTTGCAATTCAACATGATTGCGGCCACGCCGCGTTCTTTGCCAACAGAGAAGTTTCCGATTGGGTTGGACGTGCGCTCGGCGTTTTGACTTTGACACCTTATGACGTCTGGAAGCGCACGCACGCTATTCACCACTCCGCCTCGGGAAACCTAGACCAACGCGGCATGGGCGACGTCATGACGCTGACTGTTGAAGAATATAAGGCACGCTCGGCATGGGGAAAATTCGCCTATCGCCTCTACCGCAGCCCGTTGGTTCTGTTTGTCATCGGTCCTGCGTATGTTTTCTACCTTCAATATCGCTTGCCCATCGGATTCATGAAATCCCGCAAATATTGGACAAGCGCGATGGGAACCAACGTCGCAATCGCATTGATCCTTGGCGTTATTGTCTATTTTGGCGGTTGGGCTCCAATCCTAATGATCTTTTTGCCAACAACTTTGCTTGCCGCGATGGGGGGCGTTTGGCTCTTTTACGTCCAGCATCAGTTTGAAGACACGCATTGGGATGTGGCCGAAGATTGGGAAATGCACGACGCCGCGCTGCACGGCAGTTCCCACTATGAATTGGGGGCGGTCCTTCAATGGCTGACCGCAAATATCGGCTTGCATCATGTGCACCACCTCTATTCTCGCATTCCCTTCTATCGCCTGACGGAAGTTATGCGTGACCATCCCGACCTCAGCGTCAACCAGCGCCTCACGATTCTAGAAAGTATCGCGTGCGTGAAACTCCGCCTTTGGGATGAGAAAGAGCGCAAACTTATGAGCTACAAGCAAGTCCGCGTACTCTACGGAAACTCTTAGGATCTGCTAAATTGTCGACAAAAAAGGGGGCCCGCAAGTCGCAGGGCCCCCTTTTTTTGTCTCTGAGAAATCAGTCGTAGCTACGCTGATCGTCAATCACTTTTCCGTCGTTAGGTAAGCTTCCAACGGGAACTATTTCAATGTTCCCGCGCAGTTTGAGCGTTTCAAAAACGCTGGCAGCAAGCACAGCGGCATCGCCAAAAGTTGCCTCGACTTTTACAGTGAGAATATCCTGCTCGTCTTTGCGCGTGGCAATCACGCGGGCTTTCTGAACTTCCGGATGCTTAGCCACGAAGTCCGCGACTTGCTCAGGTCGGACAAACATACCCTTGATCTTGGTCGTTTGGTCCGCACGCCCCATCCAGCCCTTAATCCGCATATTCGTTCGGCCACATGGGCTTTCGCCCAACAAAACCGCGCTCAAATCGCCTGTGGCGAATCTGATCAACGGGTAATCGGGATTGAGTGTCGTCACCAAAACCTCGCCAACCTCCCCCGCCGCAACGGGTATTCCCGTCCCCGGGATGACAATTTCAACGATCACGCCTTCGTCGACAATCATCCCATCCATCGCCTCGCTTTCATAGGCGATATTTCCGAGGTCCGCCGTTGCATAGCATTGCAAACACGTGATCCCACGGTCCGCATATTCGTGTCGAAGGCTCGGGAAAAGGGCTCCGCCACCGACGACAGCACGCTTAATTTTTAACGCTAGACCCTCCGTCTCAGCGCGGTCCAAGATCACTTTGAGGTAATCCGGCGTCCCGGCATAAGCGGTGACGCCGATATCATGCGCTGCCCTCACCTGAAGTTCCGTCTGACCAATTCCGGCGGGCAACACCGTAGCACCAACGGCGCGCGCACCGCTCTCAAAAATCATCCCAGCAGGTGTCAAATGATAGCTAAAGCAGTTCTGGATGATGTCTCCACGCCCCACTCCAGCGGCATGCAAAAAGCGCCCCATACGCCACCAATCACCACCAAGACGGCCCGGCTCATAAATCGGCCCTGGGCTCTGGAAAATATGCTCGAAGTCTGAGGCTCCCACTGTGGTAAATCCCCCGAAAGGCGCGCTCTTGGATTGCCCAGAAACCAGTTCGGACTTGCGCGTCACAGGAAGGTTTGCCAAGTCGGCAACCGATGCAATACTAGACACATCAATGCCCGCCAACAATGCCGCAATCGCAGGTGCCTTTTGGGCTGAAGCAAGTTGAGCTGGCAAAGCCCGTGCGATCCCCGCCGCACGTTGATCTGCACTGCGCGCCTCTAGTTCGTCGTAATATCGCATCCGGTCGCCCCGCATTAACTCAACCACCGCTTGCGCCGGCGATAACTCCGCACGTCACGGAAGGATTTGCGCCCGTCATCGGACATCCCCAGATAAAATTCCTTCACGTCCGGATTTTCCCGCAACTCGGAAGCAGGGCCATCCATAACAACGCGACCGCTTTCAAGGATGTATCCGTAATGCGCAAAACGCAGCGCCACATTGGTGTTTTGCTCCGCCAGAAGAAAACTCACGCCTTCGTTTTCGTTGACCGATTTCACGATCCCAAAAATCTGTTCCACGAGCTGTGGGGCGAGGCCCATTGACGGCTCGTCCAACAAAATGGTCTCGGGACGGCTCATGAGGGCGCGGCCAATGGCGCACATTTGCTGCTCGCCGCCAGAGGCATATCCAGCCTGGCTTTTGCGTCGCTCTTTGAGCCGCGGGAAATAATTGTAGACCATCTCGAGATCGGCGGCGACGGCGGCTTTGCCATCGCGGCGCGTGTAGGCGCCCGTCATCAGGTTTTCTTCGATCGTCAAATGCTCAAAACAATGCCGGCCTTCCATGACTTGAATCACGCCCTTTTTCACCAAATCCGACGGTGTGAGGTCTTGAACCCGCTCGCCACGATAATGGATAGAGCCTTTCGTCACCTCACCGCGCTCACTGTGCAGCAGGTTGGAAATGGCCTTCAAGGTTGTGGTTTTGCCAGCACCATTCCCACCCAATAGGGCGGTAATTCCCCCTTTGGGAACAGTCAGGCTCACCCCTTTGAGCACGAGGATAACGTGATTATAAATCACCTCAATGTTATTCACCTCCAAAAGAGGTTCGGCTTGGGGTGTAGGTGTGGCGTCCAGCATTGTATTCACCATTTTCTCAATTAAATAAGTACCCTTTGGCCACAACACACGCCGTGGCCAAAGGGATTTGTGTTTAGTTACAACGCTCTTCGATGTTGTTTTCCGCCGCATAGGCCATCGAATCTTCAAGGACCAGTGCGTCGATGATTTCGCCATCAGAAGGTGCGAAATCACTAATGAGCGACCAAGTTTTTGTCGACGCATCCCACTGTTGGATCGCGCCAAGACCTGGGCCGCCATGGTTTTCACAGGTGACAGCAAACGATGGACCGAAATTCGGCATCCCGAGTTCGGCCATACGCGCTTCGGTGATCTCAAGAGATTCCATGCCCTTAAGCATATCCGCCGCATTGATGTCGGCTTTGCCCGCTATCTTCTGTGCGTTCAAAGCCGCTTCTGCCGCGAGCATCGCCGCATAGAAACCACGGTTGTAGACCGCCGTGCCGATTTGATCGCCGTTACCAGCCGCTTTGCCGGTATCCACAACGTATTTCTGAACGTCATCGAAAACTGGGAAATCGTTGCCAACATTGTGGAAGGTCACCGCTTTATAGCCATTCGCCCCATCGCCAGCCGGTAGCACATCATGCTCGCCACCAGACCACCAAACGCCAACGAAGTTCTCCATTGGGAAGCGAATATTTGCCGCTTCTTGGATCGCAACTTGGTTCATAACGCCCCAACCCCACATCAAAACATAGTCGGGTTTTTCGCGCCGGATTTGCAGCCATTGCGATTTTTGCTCCTGACCAGGGTGGTCAACGGCCAAAAGGGTCAGCTCAAATCCGTACTTCTTGGCAAGTTCTTCAAGGGTGCGGATCGGCTCTTTGCCGTAGGCAGAGTTGTGGTAAACAAGCGCAACTTTTTTGCCCTCGAGGCTACCATCGTTCATGTCGAGCAAGTGGTTTACCGCGATCGAAGCGCCATCCCAATAATTTGCGGGATAGTTGAAGACGTTACTGAAAATCTTGCCGTTTTTAGCTGAGGTCCGGCCATAGCCCATTGTGTGAAGCGCGATTCCATCGGCGGTCACTTTGGGGATCAACTGATAGGTGATGCCTGTGGACAAGGGTTGATAGATCAACGCGCCCTCGCCCTTGGTGCTCTCGTAGCATTCAACGCCTTTTTCGGTGTTATAGCCAGTTTCGCATTCGACCACGTTCGCTTTCACGCCGCCGATACCGCCATCGCGCTCGTTAAGCAACGTGAAGTAGTCGGCATAACCATCCGCAAAAGGAATACCACCAGCGGCATAGGGGCCGGTGCGGTAAGAGAGCGATGGGAACATAAGGTCCGCCATCGCGGGGACAGCAGCAGACAATGCAGCGGCTGTTACCATAGTAGCAAGTTTCATTTTCATCGTTTTAAGTCCTCCCTAGGGTACAATGTTCGAGTTGTGCCGAGGGTTTTCCCCTCGATCTATTTGCGCCGCCCCATTTAATGCGGGAAGGGCCACAATCTTAGTTTTTCTTTTGTCACGCGCCAAAGTTGCGCGAGGCCATGTGGTTCAGCGATGAGAAACACGATGATCAGTGCCCCTACAATCACCAGTTCAAAATGCGCCGCAATATCGGTGGGCCAGCCCAAGCCGCCCACGAGTACATTTTTCAAAAGCACCGGCATCAAAACCATAAAGGCCGCACCCGCAAAGCTTCCAAAAACACTCCCCAAACCGCCGATAATAATCATGAACAACACAAGGAAACTCTTGTTAATACCGAAGACTTCACCAACCTCAACCGACCCCAGATAGACCGAGAAAAAGAGCGCGCCTGAAATCCCTACAAAGAATGAGCTAACAGCAAAGGCCGTCAATTTGGCCTTGAGGGGGTTCACCCCGATGATTTCCGCAGCGATATCCATGTCGCGCGTCGCCATCCATGTGCGCCCGATTGTTCCGCGTGTGAGGTTGCGGGCAAGCCACGCGCACCCCGTCACGAAGATCAAACAGACAAGGTATTTCGCCCAGGCGTCCGTATTTGCACCCGTCACTTCGATGCCGAAAACAGTTCTTTCGGGCGCGGAAATCTGGCCCGAAGCCGAATAGTTGTAGAACCATGGAACTTTGTTAAACAGCCACACGAGGAAGAATTGCGCCGCGAGCGTGGCAACAGCAAGGTAGAACCCTTTGATGCGTAGGCTCGGCAGGCCAAATAAAACACCAACCAACGCCGTGATTATACCCGAGATAACAACGTGAACGAGGATTGAAACATCGGGAAAGGACGTCATCAGTTTGTAACAAGAATATGCCCCAACGGCCATAAAACCGCCCGTTCCCAAGCTCACTTGACCGGCGTATCCGACAAGAATATTCAGTCCAATCGCGGCGATTGCATAGATCAGGAACGGAACAAAAACGGCGCTGGCCCAGTAATCATTGATGAAAAATGGGATAACCAAGAACGCCACAAACATAATGACGTAGTAGCCGATGCGATCAAATTTGATCGGAAAGGTCTGGTTGTCTTCACTGTAAGTGGTCTTAAAATCACCGGCTTCACGATAGAGCATCAGACCCCTCCCCGTTTTTCAAGATGGTAAAATCCAAGGTCATATTTACACCCTCTCGATGATTTTTTCGCCGAACAGCCCCTGTGGGCGGAACACGAGGAACACCAGCGCAAGCGCATAGGCAAACCAGTTTTCGGTGGCGCCACCGACCATCGGACCGATGGAAAACTCAAACAGTTTTTCGCCCACGCCGATAATTAGGCCCCCCACAATCGCGCCGGGTATGGATGTAAATCCGCCGAGCATTAAGACGGGCAAGGCTTTGAGAGCGATCAACGAAAGCGAGAATTGCACGCCTGATTTTGCGCCCCACATCATTCCCGCGACAAGCGCGACAAACCCAGCGATCGACCAAACGAGGATCCAGATAAAGCGCAGCGATATGCCTACCGACAAAGCGGCCTGATGATCGTCGGCAACTGCGCGCAAGGCGCGACCCTGTTTCGAATATTGCGAGAAAAGCGTAAGTCCAGCCACCAAGAGCGCAGCAATACCCGTCGCAACAATGTCCAAACGGTCGATGAAGAAGCCATAGCCAAACCAGTTGTAGGTCACCTCTTCGACGGTTTCGGAAATGCCCTGTGGAAGGCCGACGTTTAACGCCTTGATTTCGGAGCCCCACATCAGGTCGCCCATGCCTTCCATGAAGTAGGCGAGGCCAATCGTTGCCATAAACAGGATGATATCGGGTTGGTTGACCAGATGCCGCAGCACGAACCGCTCCACAAGAATTGCCAGCCCGACCATCACAACACCGGTTAGAATGATCGCGAGAACGGCTGGTACATGCCACCCAAATTCATGGATATCGGTTCCAAAAACCGCGTTGATGAGATGCGAGAACGGAACTTGACCGTCCATAATTCCCACAAGGGTCAGCGCGGCAAAAAGTGCCATGACACCCTGAGCATAGTTAAAGACGCCAGACGCCTTAAAAATAAGCACAAAGCCCAGCGCAACAAGGGCATAAAGCACCCCAGCCATCAGCCCGTTCACCATGACCTCAGCGGCCCAAAGGAATTGTTCAGGCATTGGCGTTCTCCACGAAATGTATTGTCGAAACGGCGGGTGATTTAGTCATGGGAGACCCCCAAATAGGCGTCGATCACTTCTTGATTGTTGCGCACTTCTTCGGGTGTCCCGTCGCCAATTTTCTTGCCGTAATCCATCACCACAACGCGGTCAGAAAGGTCCATCACTACGCCCATATCGTGCTCAATAAGGGCAATCGTTGTGCCAAATTCATCGTTCACATCGAGGATAAAGCGGCTCATGTCCTCTTTCTCCTCAACGTTCATGCCCGCCATCGGTTCATCAAGCAGCAAAAGTTTCGGCTCGGCGGCCAGCGCACGTGCCAACTCAACCCGTTTCTTAAGACCATACGGCAGACGCCCGACGGGGGTTTTGCGAATGCTTTGGATTTCGAGGAAATCGATAATTTCTTCGACTTTTTCGCGGTTGGCAACTTCTTCGGCCTGCGCCTTGCCCCACCAAATCGCCTGACTAATAAGGCTCGATTTCATGTGGGTTAATCGGCCTGTCATGACGTTGTCCAAAACACTCATGCCCTCGAACAAGGCGATGTTTTGAAATGTGCGCGCGATCCCTTGCTGGGCAACTTTATACGGGCGCATTTGAGGACGTTTTTTGCCGTGAAACAGCACGTCACCTTCTTGGGGATTATAGAACCCAGAGATCACGTTAAGCATGCTCGACTTGCCCGCCCCATTGGGGCCGATAATCGCGCGGATTTCGCCTTCGCGAATATCAAAACTGATGTCTTTGATCGCAACAACGCCGCCGAATTTCAGGGTGATGTTTTTCATTTCCATCATGACGCCGCCGATTTGACGGCCATCTGCGGTTACATATCCGATATCATTCGTGGTCATTCTGCGGCCACCTTTGCGTCTAGTGGCTGCACGGCCACATCCAAAAGCGAGAGTGTCGCGCTTATTTCGCCCTTGCGACCGTCTTCGTAGGTCACTTCTGTGCGGGTGAAAATTTCATCCGAACCATCGTAAAGCGCATCAATGAGGTCAACGAACTTCTCTTCGATAACCCGACGGCGCACTTTGCGCGTCCGTGTCATTTCGCCATCATCCGCGTCGAGTTCTTTGTGCAAAACGAGGAATCTGTGGACTTGGCATCCCGCGAGCATTTCATCTTGGGCAATGCTTTTGTTCGCTTCGGCAATGTGATCGCGGATGGTTTCCAAGACTTGGGGGTGACCCGCAAGTTCTTGATAGGAAGCATAGGCGATGTTGTTGCGCTCAGCCCAATTTCCCACCGCCGTTAGGTCGATGTTGATAAAGGCCGTACACATGTCCCGCCCCGCGCCAAAGACCACGGCTTCGAGGATATTGGGATAGAACTTCAGTTTATTCTCAACAAACTTCGGTGCGAACATCGCCCCTGTCGCCATTTTTCCCACGTCTTTTGCACGGTCGATAATACGCAAATGACCGGATTTTTTCTCGATGAAGCCCGCGTCGCCTGTGGCAACCCAGCCCTCAGCGTCTTTGGTTTCCGCCGTGCTTTCGGGGTTTTTAAGATACTCAACAAAAACACCTGGCGAGCGATAGAAAACCTCGCCCGTATCGGCAATACGGATTTCCACACCGGGGCTTGGGACGCCCACGGTATCGTTGCGCACTTCGCCATCGGGTTGCTGCGTTATGAACACGCTGGCCTCGGTCTGACCGTAAAGTTGTTTGAGGTTGATGCCGAGGGAGCGATAAAATTCAAAAATTTCCGGCCCAATCGCTTCGCCCGCCGTATAACCCACGCGAACGCGGCTAAAGCCAAGTGTGTTTTTCAACGGCCCATAAATCAGAACCTCGCCCAATTTGTATTTCAGGCGGTCAATACTGCTAACCTCTTTTCCGTCCAAAATCGCGGGGCCAACACGTTTCGCCAACCCCATACATTTGTGGAAAAGCCACTGTTTAAATTTCCCAGCATCCTCCATGCGGATCATGACGCTGGTTAATTGCGTTTCAAAAACCCGCGGCGGCGCGAAATAATACGTCGGACCAATCTCGCGAAGGTCCGTCATCATTGTGTCGGGGCTTTCTGGGCAATTTACACAGAAACCCGTCCAAAACGCCTGACCGATCGAGAAGATGAAATCCCCAACCCATGCCATTGGCAAATATGCGAGCACTTCATCGTCAACGTTCAAATTGTCAAACTGGGACGAGGCCTTGGAGGTTTCGATGATATTACGGTTTGATAGAACAACCCCCTTGGGCTTGCCTGTCGTTCCGGACGTATAGAGCATAACGCATATGCTGTCGTAATTAAGCAATGCAGTACGCTTGGCCAGTTCAGGTGCCAATTCGTCACGTGCAGCAAGTCCTTGCGACATCACGTGCGAAAATTCATGCAATTTCGAGTGGTCGTATTTCCGCATCCCACGTGGATCGAGATAAATCATGTGCTCAAATTGCTTCAGACCCTCTTGAACCTGAATAACTTTATCGACCTGCTCTTGGTCGCCTGCGATCACGAACCGCGCACCACAATGCCCCAAAACATAGGCCATTTCTTCGGCATTTGCGTCATTATAAAGGGGAACGGGGATCGCACCGGTCGCTTGAATCGCAACCATCGACCAATACAGGCTCGGGCGATTGCGACCGATAATCGCCACAAAATCGCCCGTGTTTACACCAATATTAATAAGCCCTAGGGCCAATGCCTCAACATCTGCTGCGACGTCCGCCCATGTTTGGGTTTGCCAAATGCCATACTCTTTCTCGCGAAAGGCGGGGCTTTTTGGAAATACCTTTAGGTTCCGCGCCAAAAGCGCAGGTATGGATTGCAAGTTCTCAGCTGCCTTTGGCAACGCTGAATTCGATTGGGCCAATGCGTATTCCTCCCTACCGTCAGCTCCCCCCGACGGTCACAGTCGCTTTTGCGATTCTCTCTCGCTCTAGCGTGGCCCTTTTTATCTAGCGGTCAAATTGTTCCTGACTATTTCCGAACTATTTCGAATTGTAACAACGCAACGTTGGGGCTTCTCCAGAGGGAAATCCCCTGATAGCGATAGGGTATGATACAATCAAAAGCCTCCATCGCGCGCTATACCCAAGCCGGTTTGAACCTTATTCAACAGGCACTTTCGATTTATGATGCCGATTTGAAACTGGTCGTCTGTAACGCGCGCTTTCAGGAAATGTTTAGCCTTCCCGAATGGCTCGTGACCCCCGGAGCGACATTTATTGACACTATTCGATATCTCACCGAGCGCTTGGAATACGGCGAAGTCGATGACGTTGAGAGCTTTGTGCAAGAACGCGTAGACGTGGCGCTCGCCTTTGAGCCCCATTACATCGAACGGGTACGGTCCAACGGTCAAGTTGTCTCCATTGAAGGGGCGCCCCTGCCGCAGGGGGGCTGGGTCACGGTCTATACCGACATCACGCCGATCAAACGCCAAGAAGCCCTTTTACGGGCGCGCTCGGAAACCCTATCGGACCAAGTTTTGAGCCACTCCGAGCAACTCGGAACAACCAACCGCGAATTGGCAGCGACGATCGGTGCGCTTGAGCAAGCAAAACGCGAACTCACAGAAATTGAGGCTCGCACGCGCCTCACGACCGAGATGATGCCGGCACATATTGCGCATTTGGATCCGGACGGGCTGTACACCTATTCCAATCGGCGCCTGTCGTCGGTGATGCCGGGGCGTCCAAATAATATCCTCGGGTTGCATATGCGCGTGGCCCTCGGCGAGGCCGCCTATGCGAAAACGGGGCCGTATTTAGAACGCGCGCTTGCAGGCGAAGCCTCCGTGTTTGAATTCACTGATGAAGTCTCTACTCGCCGCATTAGGGTCGCATTTACGCCGGATATACGGGAAAATGAGATCACGGGCGTGTACATTCTTTCTATGGATATCACGCAAGAAACCCAAGCCCGCGCAGCGCTTTCCCAAACCCATAAAAAGGAACTCGCCGCTCAAATGACGTCTGGTTTGGCGCATGACTTCGCCAACTTACTGACGATTATTTTGGGTATGCAGGCCCAATTGGCCCGCATGGGTTTACCCGACGACGCCAAAGAGCTGATTACCGCCACTCAAGGAGCAGCCCGACGCGGCGGTGTTTTGCTTGATAACATCGGTAAAATGTCAGGACCGCGCCCAATGCACCCTGCCCCCTGCGATGTTCCCAATCTCTTGCGCGAGCTCGTAGTCTTGGCGACTCCGAGCCTTGGTCAAGACGTGCACCTAACCACGTCCCATGTGGGCCTGTTAGAGCCTCTTATGTTGGACGCAGGCTCCCTTCAGGACTCACTGCTCAATTTGGTGCTCAACGCTCGCGATGCAATCGGGGCCAACTCAGGACGCATTGAATTAACCGCGCGAGCCGAACAGGATACGTGGCTCGAGATTCAAGTCGCGGATTCGGGGAGTGGATTTTCAAAAGAGGCTCTAATCAACGGTCTAAGTCCCTTTTTCACCACTAAAGGCGGCGAAGGATCGGGGCTAGGCCTCTCTATGGTTTATGATCTCACCAAGCTAGCAGGTGGGCAAGTGGCCCTGGAAAACACCGATGGAGGCGCGCGCGTCACCATTAAACTCCCGCTCAGGGCCGCACCAAAAACCGTCAGTGCAACCATGGTTCTTCTGGTCGAAGACTCGCCCGAAATTCGCCTCTCTGTACGCGATATGTTGATTTCGGAAGGCCACGTTGTTATCGAAGCCGAAACGGTGCAGGAAGCGTTACAACTCGCTCAACTGTCTGGCGTCGGGATGGTAATTTCCGATATTTCTCTCCGCGGCGAGGGGACGGGCCTCGAACTAATGGATAAATTGGGCGCGTTGGGTCTAACCGTTCCAAGGTATCTCATGACCTCACGCCCCCCAAACGATCCGCTACACAACATTGCGATTACACGCTATCCTGTCCTTCAGAAGCCTTTCGACAGAAAGCAATTTACGGCTTTCCTTGCCGCAAAGGACCCCTCATGACCAAACCTCTCGTGACAATTCTCGACGACGAGCCAGAAATCCGCCGCATGCTCGCCGAAGCCCTCCAAGAGGCTGGATACCGCACAGCGAGTTTCGCCAGAGCAACAGAATTTGAAGCCTCTCTAAAAACCTCGTCGCCCGATGTATGCCTCGTTGATTTGGGACTTCCCGACAAGGACGGCCTCGCGTTGGTGCACCGTCTTGCTCTGGAAAGTGGTGCGTCAATCATCATCATTTCTGGCCGCGCGCAGGTTCAGGATCGCATCACGGGTCTCGAACTTGGTGCGGATGATTATATCATCAAACCCTTTGACCCGTCCGAAGTAGTCGCCCGTGTGCGTGCCCGTATGCGGAGCACAAAGCCCGTCGGACGTGTTTCCGAGACGGCACATTTCTCGGGGTGGATAGCGCAATTTGACAGTTACGTTTTGCGCGATAAAGACGGTGTAGAAACGCCGTTTTCGCACGCCGAAGGCGAAGTCTTGCGCATGTTTCTCAACAGCCCCAAACGCCTTATTTCCCGCGCACAGATGCAGGAAAACCTTGGCGGAGCGGCAGGCGAAAGCTTTGATCGCGCGATGGATGTCCGCATTTCACGCCTACGCACGAAGTTGCGCGAAGACCCAAAAAACCCCCAACTCATCAAGACGATTTATGGTGCCGGATATATTTTCCTTGGCGATGTCACTTGGGACTAGCTCGCGACCTCAAATAAGGCTCTATTCTTGCGAAAAAACGCAACCAGAAGCTCTTTAAAAGCCACTACTTTTGCGTTGGCCCACAAATCTTTATGCGCCACGACCCAGATGTCGAGGAAGGGTTGCGGTGGAAGATATGGCACCAGAATGAGGTTTTGCTCGCGCCCCAAAAAAAGAGGCAACCGCGCGACACCCAAGCCCGCTTTCGTCGCTTCCAGTAGGGCAGCCATATCGTCAAAAACGAGCCTAATACGGCCATTTGGATAGGAATCCAAAGGTGAGGCCATAGCGTGGGAGAAGGCGAGCCAATTAACTCGTTTTGCCGGATCCGCCTCAATCCGTTCATACACTTCACGCGTACAGAAAGAGGCCGTTTGCTGCCCCGTCAATCGCCGTCCCATCAGGGTATCACCGGGGGAATCGCTTATCCTAATTGCAAGGTCCGCCTCGCGACGATTGAGGTTCAACACCTCATTGCTTGCGCGAATGGAAAGGTTCACATTTGGGTGCAGATTTAGGAACTGATCCAAGACCGTCGCGAGGTGACGACCGAACAAAAGTTGTGGTGCCGTAACTTTGAGACTTCCCGACAGTTGCGCCTCTCGTCCCGCGACTTTGAGTCGAAACTCCGTTTCGGAAGCTTCCATCCGTTCGGCAAATTCTGCGGCTTCCCGCCCCGCATCGGTTGGAACATACCCTTGCGGGAGTCGATCAAAAAGTCGCGTGCCATATTGCTCTTCAGCATGGGCAATTCGTCTCGATACCGTCGTATAATTCACACCCAATGCCTGTGCTGCGGAGGACAAAGATCCGTGGCGCACCATAAATAAAATAGTGCGCAGATCATCCCAGTCGTTTCTCATTCTGGTTCCTCATTGGGCACTTTTTTGCGCGCGATTACTGCAAGCGCGCTGGCCTCACACAAAATAGGATTTTACACCCCAGTTGAAATGTACATGGGTACCAATTCGAAATTTCCAAGACGTCTTTTATCCCCCAAGCCAAATGACATGCGATTAATGCCTAGCGAAATGAAATTGAGCCGCTTTTAGAGCGCCTCCGACATCACGACTTTTTCCGCTCGCACCGCAGAAAACTTGAATTCCGGAATTTTTCCATAAGGATCGATCGCGGAATTTGTCAGGATATTTGCGGCGGCCTCAACGAATGCAAACGGCAAAAATACCATATCCTCGGCAACCGCACGATCCGCCCGCGCCATCAGTGCAACGGTTCCGCGACGAGTGGTCAATCGAATGAAATCACCCGCAGTAATACCCAACGCACGCAGCGTTTTGGGGTGCAGGGAACAGTTCGCCTCTGGCTCCACCGCATCCAAAACTTTGCTTCGCCGGGTCATTGATCCAGTATGCCAATGCTCCAACTGTCGACCCGTTATCAAAATCATCGGATACTCAGCATCTGGAGCCTCGTCAGGGGCAATCACATCCGCAGGCGTAAATTTGGCGCGGTTATTGTCGCGCGGGAAACCATCGCCAAACACAATGGCCTGACCGGGATCTTCAGGCGAGAGGCTGGGGTAAGTTACCGCGTTTTGTGTCTCTAACCTTGCCCAAGTGATGTTTGAAAGGCTCTTCATATTGAGGGCCATTTCCGCGAAAACTTGGCTCGGATGCGTGTAGGTCCAATTCAACCCCAATCGTTTTGCCAGCTCAACTTCGATCCACCAATCTTCGCGCGCATCGCCAGGAGGGGCAACGGCAGGGCGTCCCATTTGGACTTGTCGATTGGTGTTGGTCACGGTTCCGGTTTTCTCGGCAAAGGCGCTGGCGGGTAGGATGACATCCGCGTAATTGGCCGTTTCGGTGACGAAAATATCCTGAACGACCAAATGCTCAAGTTTCGCCAGCGCGTCTCTGGCGTGAGTCACATCTGGATCAGACATCGCGGGGTTTTCACCCAGAATATACATGCCTCGTGTGTTTCCCGCGTGGATATCGTTGATGATTTCGGTCACGGTCAAGCCCTTTTCAGCGCTAAAATCGCCACTCTGCCAAACCGAGGTAAAAGCGGAGCGAACCCCGTCGTCCGCCACGCTTTGATAGTCGGGCAGGAACATTGGTACTAGCCCAGCATCCGAAGCGCCTTGCACGTTATTTTGGCCGCGTAAGGGATGCAGCCCCGCGCCAGATTTACCGACATTTCCCGTCATAAGAGCCAGTGAAATCAAGCAGCGCGAGTTGTCCGTGCCGTGAATATGCTGACTAACGCCCATCCCCCAGAAAATCATACCCGCTTTCCCCGCGGCGAATGTGCGTGCCACATCGCGGAGCGTTTGGGCGTCGATCCCACAGATATCGGCCATTTTCTCGGGAGAGAAGTCGGCAAGATGCGCCTTTTCCGCCTCCCAATTCTCGGTCATGCTGTTGATATAGGCCGCGTCGTACAGGCCTTCCTCAACGATCACATGCATAATCGCGTTGAGCAGAGAAACATCCGCACCGGGACGGAACTGCAGCATATGGGTAGCAAAACGGCTTAGGGATTGGCCGCGCGGGTCCATAACAATCAGTTTGCCACCGCGCTTGGTGAACTGCTTGAAATAGGTCGCCGCAACGGGATGGTTTTCGGCGGGATTGCAGCCAATCACAATCGCCACATCGGCATTTTCGATTTCGTTAAAGGTGGCCGTGACCGCGCCAGAACCGACATTTTCGATGAGAGCCGCCACCGAGGATGCGTGGCAAAGACGGGTGCAGTGATCGACGTTATTATGGCCAAATCCTTGGCGGATCATTTTTTGGAACAAGTAGGCTTCTTCGTTGGTACATTTCGCGCTGCCAAATCCGGCGACCGACGCACCGCCATGGGTATCGCGCAGATGCGCCAACCCGTTTGCCGCCACGTCCAATGCTTCGTTCCATGTTGCTTCGCGAAAATGCGTGAGGGGATTGGCAGGGTCGACGTTGAGGCCCTTTTCTGGGGCGTCATCGCGACGGATCAGTGGCTTTGTGACGCGGTGCGCATGATGGATATAGTCAAAACCAAACCGCCCTTTCACACAAAGCCGCCCCTCATTTGCTGGCCCGTCCAGCCCTTCGACAAATTTCACGCGCCCATCTTTGACCTTCAGTGAAATCTGACAGCCCACGCCGCAAAAGGGACAGACGCTGGCAACTTCACTGTCGTAATCCTCGGAATCACCTGTCTGTGCGCCATCCAAAACCGCCGCAGGCATAAGCGCCCCAGTTGGGCAAGCTTGCACACATTCACCGCAGGCCACACAGGTGCTATCGCCCATGGGGTCGGCCAAATCAAACGTCGGATAGGCGTCGTGACCGCGCCCTGACATGCCGATCACATCATTAACCTGAACATCACGACAGGCGCGCACGCACAGGCCGCATTGGATGCAGGCATCAAGGTTCACGCTCATCGCGACATGGGAATTGTCTAGCAGCGGAACGCGAATCTTATCCAATTTTGGAAAACGGCTTTCGGACACACCTTGCAACGCAGCTTGTTTCCAAAACTCGGAAGATTTGTCGTGGGCAACCTCCTGTTTAGGTTGGTCAGCGACCAGAAGCTCAATCACCATCTTTCGGGCGCTTTGGGCCCTAATAGACTCTGATTTTACATCCATACCTTCGGTCGGGCGTCGCACACAGCTTGCCGCCAAAACACGTTCGCCCGCGATTTCAACCATACAGGCCCGACAGTTTCCGTCGGGATCATAGCCTTTGGCGGGCTTGTGACACAAATGCGGAATGTCCACGCCTTCACGCTTTGCGACGGTCCAAATGCTTTCGCCTTCGTGTGCAACAACGTTGCGCCCATCGAGTGTAAAACTAACTGAATCCGACATGCCATTCTCCCTATTACGGCCAGCTTACTCCTAAACCCATGCCCCCTGCCCACACTTTCTGCGACACATCCCCGCCTTTTTCCGCCATTTCGTAGCCGATATGCGCCTCCGCGTACCCAACACGAAACTTTCACCCAATCACTACGATTGCCCATTGCACATTCTTGTCCTACTCCTGTGTCAAACAGGGAGGTGACGATGACACATTTATGGGTGCGCGCAGAGCAGCGCGAGAATGAGGATCGTGTTGGCTTGACGCCAGAAGGTGCGGCCGAACTTAAGAAAGCTGGCCTGCGTGTGACGGTGGAGAAAAGCTCCGTACGTGCTATTCCGCTTCAAGGTTACATTGATGCCGGATGCGAAATTGCCCCCGAGAATAGCTGGCCGACAGCGCCGTCCGATGCCATCATTTTCGGCCTCAAAGAGCTTCCTGATGACGGTACCCCCCTATCCCATAAACACATTATGTTCGGTCATGCCTACAAAGGCCAACCCTCTGGCCGTATCCTACTGGACCGCTTTATCGCCGGTGGCGGAACGCTCTATGATCTTGAATACCTCGTGGACATGGACGGACGTCGTGTTGCGGCCTTTGGTTATTGGGCGGGGTTCGCGGGCGCAGCTGTTAGTCTCAAATGCTGGACAGCCCAACAGCGCGGAGAGGCCTGCGCTGCGGTACACTCTTATGCCGGAAAAGACGCACTTTTGGCTGAGTTAGGCTCTGAACTGCGCGGATTCACACCACCTGTTGCCCTCGTGATTGGCGCTCTTGGGCGGGTTGGAACGGGGGCTGCGGACCTGTGCGAAGCGCTCGGAGTTTACGTCACAAAATGGGATATGGCCGAAACCGCGTCGGGTGGACCTTTCCCAGAAGTGCTTGACCATGAAATCTTCCTGAACTGCATCCTCGCACGCCCCGGCACATCTGTCTTCGTACCGGAAAGCGCCAAAACCGCGCCCCGCAAACTCTCGGTTATCGGCGATATAGCTTGTGATCCTGACAGCGACTTTTCACCAATCAAAGTCTATGATCGGACAACCACCTGGGAAGAACCGGCTCTGCGAGTCGCGACCAACCCTGTGCTCGATGTAACCGCGATCGACAACCTACCCTCAATGCTGCCCGTCGAAAGTTCGATGGACTATGCGTCTCAATTGCTGCCTTCCCTCTTGACCCTAACTGACCTGTCGACTGGTGTTTGGGCACGGGCGGAAACCACTTTCAACACACATAAATAGGAGACGCCAGTATGACAATTCATTGGTGTGGAACTGGCCTTTCGTCCGTCCCCGGACTTCGTCGCATACTTGAAGCAGGCCATGACGTGACCGTTTGGAACCGCACATTTGAGGAGGCCGACCAAGCTGTCGGCGACTTGACCCAAAACATCAAGATTTTCGCTTTTGACGCGCTCCAAGCGGACCTCAAAGCGGGAGACATCGCCGTTTCCATGCTGCCAACCGACTTTCATTTACCCGTCGCAAAAATTTGCCTCGCAGAGAACGCGCATTTCGTTTGCTCCTCCTATATCTCGCCCGAAATGGCGGCACTGGACACCGAAGCGCGTGCGAAGGGCCTGTGTTTAGTCAGTGAAGTTGGCCTCGACCCGGGGATAGACCATTTAATGGCCCACCACCTTGTGGCCGACTATCGCGCATCCGATGCCTATGACGTGAACAACGTTATTTCATTCAAAAGCTTTTGTGGTGGTGTTCCTAAAATCTCAAATGCGTTTCGGTACAAATTTAGCTGGTCGCCAATTGGCGTGCTCAAGGCCCTTATCGCGCCAAGTCGCTCCATCCGCAATTTCACACCTCTCAATATGACCCACTCATGGGATGCCATTCGAAACTGTGTGGCCCCGCTTCCCACACCTGAGAGCTTTGAAGTTTACCCAAACCGCGACTCGCTGCCCTTCATGGAAGAGTACCATTTTGACGAACATTGGAAGGTCAAGGAATTCGAACGTGGCACACTTCGCCTCAATGGTTGGGCAGATGCTTGGGCCGACGTTTTCAACGAGATTGGCTCCGTGAGTGGGCCAGAAGGCGACGCACGCCTGCAGGAGATGTCAGATCAGATGTGGCGCGATCACGCCTATGAGAAGGACGAACCTGATCGCACAGTTATGTGCGTCGATTTCGAAGCGGAGCGCGACGGTATCCCCGTTTATCACAAAACATATGTGCTGGATGCGTGGGGCGATGCGCGCGGTTCGGCGATGTCGCGCCTTGTGTCCGTCACCATGACGCTGGCGATCGAATCCATTCTCAATCGCGAACTTCCTGTTGGTGTTTCCGCCGCGCCGAAGGATCTGAAATTGGTTGAGAACTGGATGACAGCAATTGAGCCACAAGCGCAATTCCTCGCGCTCAAATCCGCGCTATAACAAGATTTTCCTCGCTGATCACTCAGCAATCAGCGGGGCAACCACCTCTGGATCGGGTGCAATTTCCTCGAAATCGAAATTGTCCAAACGCTGAGCGCGACGCCCCGCTTTGTCCGCCGAGACCTTGATTTCAGAGATGTCTTTTGCGGCCTGTCCAAAATGGCGATCAAGACTCTCAACCCGCGTTCCCAAACGATCAACGTCTCCATGCAAAAGCGCCAGTTCCTTGCGGATTGCCCCTGCTTGTTCCCGCATTCTGGCGTCCTTTAGGACAGCGCGCATGGTGTGAAGCGTCGCCATACAAGTCGTCGGAGATACGATCCAAACCCGCGCCGCAAACCCTTCACGCACGATTTCAGGGAAGTTGGCGTGGAGTTCTGCATATACGGATTCAGACGGTAGGAACATAAGCGCCCCCTCCGCGGTTTCGCCTTCAACGATGTATTTCTCGCTAATCGCCTTAATATGAGCGCGAACGGAAGTGCGCATCGCCCGTGCCGCAATTTCGCGCTCAGGTTTTGTTTCCGCATTGCGCAAGCCTTCGTAGGCCTCAAGCGGGAATTTGCTATCGACAACAATCGGACCGGGAGGGTTGGGAAGGTGGATCAGACAATCTGCACGTTTGCCGTTCGATAGGGTCGCTTGGAAGGTATAGGCATCCGAAGGCAAGGCCTTGGTCACGATATCATTGAGCTGAATTTCGCCAAACGCGCCGCGCGTCTGCTTATTAGACAAGATATCTTGTAGCCCCAAAACGTCGCCCGACAATTTTTCAATATTGGCCTGCGCTTTGTCGATTGTCGCCAACCGCTCCTGCAATTCCGTCAGGGATTTCGTGGTCCGAACCGAACTACCATGAACGGAAGCGTTAAGTTTTTCCTGCATTTCAGCCATCGTATGTGCCGCTCTCACAGAGCTATCATGCAAGCGTTCCTGCATGTTCTGTTGCACCGCTGCCAAACGCATTTCCATCGTTTGTAGAATTTGATTGTGCGACGACGCCTGTGTTTCGGCACTGGATTGCAACCCACCCGCAAGCCGTTCCTGCCCGTTCCCTAAGTTTTCGACGGCATAGGAAAGTTGCCCCAATTGACTCATCATAGGGCCCGTGAGTTTAGCCGCTTGCCCACTCGCACGGACCATTTTTCCGAGCATCACAAGCACAAGCACGACAATACATATCCCCACGAACGACGCGATTACGCGCGGGTCTGAATAGGCATAGTCAATATCGTTGATGGTAATCATGTGCGTCCGAACAGTCGCTCAATGTCCGACAGCTTAAGTTCGACATATGTTGGGCGACCATGATTGCATTGGCCAGAATGTGGCGTGGCTTCCATTTCGCGCAACAACGCGTTCATTTCATCAGCTTGCATGCGGCGCCCCGAGCGAATGGACCCGTGGCACGCCACCCGTGACAGGATCGCCTCAATTCGCGCCTGAACAGAATGGCTGTCCCCCAAATCGGAAAGCTCGTCCAGAATATCAAGAATCATCCCGCGCGCGTTCACTGTCCCCAAAATCGCAGGGGTTTCCCGCACCGCAATTGCGCCCGCACCGAAGGGTTCGATCACCAACCCAAACGTTTTAAGTTCTTCAGAAACTGAGAGGATTTCTTCTGCGTCCCCTTGGGAAAGTTCGATAATATCGGGGATTAAAAGGGCCTGTGTCGCGACACCATTCTGCGCCATTTGCTTTTTCAGCTTCTCGTAAACCAATCGCTCATGCGCGGCATGTTGATCAACAATAACCATACCATCTTGGGTTTGCGCCACGATATAATTTTCATGCACTTGTGCCCGCGCGGCTCCCAAAGGAAGCGCGCTACGGCTGGCAACCTCATGCGCGTCCTCAATAAGCGGCTCTACTCGGGCTGAAGGAGCCGAAAACCCGCCCTCTGCGAAACCAAAATTGCTGGAGGGAGGCGGTGCGCTATACGCCCCGTAAGATGCGCCGGGGGCGGAACGGTCCATCTGGTAAATCCGTGGCGCTCCGGCGCTTGGTTCAGACGTTTCAGTGCGAAACGCTCCGAGTGTCGCATTCGCAACGGTGGTACTCGCGCGATGCCCCGCTTGCGCCAATGCATGACGGAGGGCCGAAACGATCAACCCACGCGCTACACCGGGTTCACGGAATCGGACCTCGGATTTTGCGGGGTGAACATTCACATCAACCCGTGTTGGCTCGACCTCTAGAAACAGAACTGCCGCAGGGTGACGGTCGCGCGAAAGGAAATCGAAATACGCGCCCCGCAACGCCCCAACGAGCATTTTATCCCGAACGGGGCGACCATTCACAAACAGGAATTGCGCAACGGACGACCCGCGCGAGTAGGTCGGAAGGGCCGCATAACCCGTCAGGGAAATACCTTCGCGTTCGGCATCAATCAGCAGCGCATTCTCTGCAAACTCTGCACCCAGAATTTTACGCAAACGCGCATGGAGCGCATCAAAAAGGTCACCGTTTTCTGGATCCGCGCGAAAGGTAACCCGCTCGGCCCCCCCTCCCGATGCATCCCGCAAGATAAACCCGACGTGTGGTTCCGCCATCGCCAAACGCTTGACGACATCCGTAATCGCCCCCGCTTCTGCGCGGTCCGTCCGCATAAATTTCAGCCGCGCAGGGGTGGCATAAAATAAATCGCGCAATTCAACGACCGTTCCAGACGTAAGGGCTGCGGGTTTTACGGCCGATTGAACACCTCCTGCGGTCGAAATCGTCGCGGCCTCTTCACCTTTTGGGCGGCTCGTAATTTTCAAGCGCCCAACGGCACCGAGGGAAGGCAGCGCCTCTCCGCGAAAACCGAATGTATGAATGTTGAGAAGGTCACTCCCGTCGATTTTACTCGTGGCGTGACGCGCCATCGCAAGGGGCAAATCTTGTGCTGGAATCCCACATCCGTCGTCCACCACGCGGATAAAGGTCTTGCCTCCATCGGCATAGGTGATCTCAATTCGGGTGGCCCCCGCGTCGATTGAATTCTCAACCAGCTCTTTAACCGCAGATGCTGGCCGCTCCACCACTTCACCCGCCGCAATCCGATTGATTGCGGAGTCGTCAAGTTGACGGATTACAGGCATCGCGGCGGTACTATTTGGGCTCATATTGGGGTTTCCATCAGGCATACCACTAGGATTAGCATGCCTAAGGCCGATTCGACTATGCAGAAATCAAGGGTTGGTTACTGACCAAGACCCACGCCTACAGGCTCCCCGACAACCACGAAATGCAAATCGTCTGGGCGCAGAATCCGCTTAGCGACACGCTTGATATCCTCCATCGTCACGGCATTTACCTTGTCGTTCCGCGTCGCGATGTAATCAATTGGCAAGTCTTCGGCCTGCATTCCAACCATGATTTCCGCGATGGTTCCGTTGCCATCAAAGCGCAGTGGATAAGCCCCTGTGAGGAAGGTTTTTGCGTCTTCCAGCTGTTGCTCCGTCACGCCATTCTCAGCCATATCCGCCCAGACATCGCGAATAACGGCAATCGCTTCGCCGATCCGTTCATTGGCAGACGCCACTTGCCCCATGATGAGCGCACCTTGATCACGCGGCGCCAAAAACGACGATACGCCATAGGTTAATCCGCGCTTTTCACGGACCTCATCCATCAAAGTTGAACCCAATCCACTGCCACCCAACACTTGGTTCAGCACATAGGCCGGAAAGAAGTCTGGGTCATCGCGGGCGATCCCTTCGTGGGCAAAAAGTGCCACGGATTGCGGGGTATCAAAAGGCACGACAGTCTCGCCACCTTTGGGTAAGCCATAAACTGCTTGCTCAGGAAGATCGGGGCCAACTTCGGGCAAACTACCAAGGAGTGTATCTATAACTTCGCCAAGTTTTTCAGGCGAAATATCTCCCACGGCACCGACATAGATACGGTCCAAAGAGAGTGTGTTCGCCTTGGCTTGAATCAGGTCGTCGCGAGTTATTCCCGCAACCGTTTCGAGCGTTCCAACGCGCGGCGTCGCATAGGGATGATCGCCCCACGCCATGCTGTTGAGGGTATTGGATGCAATATCGTTCGGGCTTTTCTCGTTACTTCGAATAATGGATTCGACTTGGCCACGCACACGTTCAATGGCGTCCGGATTAAAGTCCGGCTCTAACAAGCTCGTGCGCAACAACTCAATCGCTTCGTCTTGATTTTCTGTTAGAAACCGCGTGGAAACGACGAGGGTATCGTCAAAAACCGTATATCCAAACGAAGCGGAAAGTTCTTCTCGGGCGGTCGCAAACTCTTGGGCGTTCAAACCCGCAGCGCCTTCTTCAAGGAGGCCCGTCATAAGGTTGATCGCACCGCGTTTTCCGGGTTCATCAAGCCTTGCACCCCCTTTGAACCAAATCTCAATCGCGGTGAACGGGATTGAATGTTCCTCGACCAACCACGCGGTAATTCCCTTGGGCGAAACCACTTCTTGGATGGCCACTTCGGCGCGCAAAGGGGTTGCCAAAGTCAAAGCCACAAGAGCCGTTTTGAAAGCACGCATCATTGGCTTGCCTCCCCTTCATTTGTTAGAAAACCAGTCACCGCATTGCTTCTATCGAACACTTTTTCTGCGGCCTCAAGAATGTCCTGTTCCGTGATGGACTGGAGGACATCCGGCCACGCTTGCACGTCTTCAACGGTGAGGCCCGTTGTCAAAGCTTCGCCATAGCGGCGGGCCACGCTGGCGACATCGTCTTCGCCATAAATAAGGCCTGCGCGCAATTGCAATTTAATCCGATCAAGTTGTTCAGGATCAACACCCTCTCTGATAAATTCAGCCACAGCATTATCCAGTAAATCTTCCGCTTCGTCCAAAGAGACGCCCGGAACGGGGACCATCACCAAACCGAATGTCGTTTCATCAAGGGACATCCCTTCATAGAACGCGGAAACATAGATCGCGTTTTTCGTATCGAATTGTAGTTTTTTTCCAAGCACTGACGTCGCACCCGTTCCACCGAGAATTTCCGATAGCATAACAAGCGCAGCGGCGTCTTTTTGGGCGCCTGCATTGCGTTCAGGAGCCAAATAAGTACGCATAACGTAGGGCTGTGCGACGCGCGGATCGGAATACGTTAAGCGACGTTCGCTGCGTTGGGGGGGCTCGATTGGACGCACCCGTTCGGGCAAATCAACCGTAGGCTCTAGGACACCATAGTATTCTTGCGCGAGCGCGTGAACATTCTCTGGATCAACATCACCAGCAACAATCAGGATCGCGTTATTGGGGGCATAATACCGACGATAAAACGCGAGCGAATCCTCAAGCGTGAGCGATTCCATTTCATGCTTCCAGCCGATCACAGGAATCCCATAGGGGTGATTCATGTATTGCGCCGCGCCGCGTTCCTCTGAAAACAGGGACCCCGGATCATTTTCGGTACGTTGGTTGCGCTCTTCAAGGATCACGTCGCGCTCGGGCAACACATCGTCGTTGGAAAGCTGAAGGTTGCGCATACGATCCGCCTCCATCCGCATCACCAATTCAAGGCGGTCCGCCGCTATACGTTGGTAATACCCCGTGTAATCCCAACTTGTGAACGCATTATCGGTGCCGCCATGGGCGCTGACCGTTTTGGAAAACTCTCCAGGTGCCAGAGTCTCGGTTCCTTGAAACAACAGATGCTCCAAGAAATGCGCGATTCCCGATTTTCCGGCGGGCTCATCAGCAGCCCCTGCCTTGTACCAGACCATTTGCACCACGACGGGTGCGCGGTGGTCCTCAAGCACAAGAACTTCCATGCCGTTATCGAGCGTATATGTTGTGAGTTGTTCTGCCGTTGAAACTGTTGGGATGGAAAGAAGGACGAGGCCAGCTAGCGCACTAAAAACGCGAGTCATAAAGTTTCTCCGTTGGGGTCCCTAAATAGGGTAATCACTCTTTGCAAACCATCAAGCCTCCATACGAAGACGTGAGAAGTCGTCATCTATTCAATGTTTGGGTTGGGAGGAGCCGCTGGCGTCTTGCGCCCTGCGGCCCGCCATCTTTCAAGCTCTTGGTACTGATCCAATGACATTGTGTTATAGGCTTTGAAATAGACGTTTATGTTGAACAAGCGCTCCAAAAGGCGCCCGTCGTTTGCTTTCCGCCAGCTCAAATCTTCTTTGGCAAGCGTTTGGCGAATATTTGCTTCAACGCCATATCGAAGCGCGTAGTTCATTAAGGCCGCTGATCCCGCCGAGCCACCGTTTGGCTTCCCGCCCAAGGCGACAATTGCATCACTTGATGGCGTCAAGTCAGTAATGTTGCTCCCCCCAGGTGTCGGAACGGGAAGATCCCTATAGTTTGGAGGGGTTTGAAGCGGTTTCGTCGGGAGAACAGAAAACTCATCCGGTCCATCATTCGAGGCCGCAAGGTTAAGCAATTTCGGATTATCACTGCTGCCACAACTCGCGACACCAAGCAGGGCAATAAGACTTGCCAAAGCTATACCAGCCCGCGTGAACATGCTCTTCTCCTTAAATCTGTGGCTATCTTTAGCGCAAAGGAATCCCCGCGTCACCCGCCCTTTTTCCCGCCCGTAAAAAGGATAAGCCCAATAGCGCCAGCAAAGATTGCAATATCTGCGACATTAAAGGAATAGGGATTTTCAAACCCACAGCAACTCATGTTCAAGAAATCCGCCACGGCGCCATAGAGAACGCGGTCAATTACGTTGCCCAAAGCCCCGCCAATCAACAAACCAGCCGAGGCCATGCCAATGCGATTTGGCCGTTCGCGCCAGACCCAAACGAAAACCCACGCGGAAATACCTAGCGCCAAGGCAATCAAGATATACTTAGCAATATACCCACCCCCGCCTAGGCCGAAATTTACCCCGTCATTCCACGCCATGCGAAAATTAACGAACGGCGGGAGAACATCGATTTCATGGACCGATTTAAGGTCCAGCACCTGCACAACGCCCCATTTACTCACTTGATCCAAAAGGAGCGTGAAGAAGGTAAATAGAAACAAAATACGCATGTGCTGGACCCTCGATTTAGTGGCGGAAGTGACGCATACCAGTGAAGACCATCGCCAGACCTGCTTCGTCGGCGGCGGCAATCACTTCATCGTCGCGCATCGACCCGCCAGGTTGAATAACGGCAGTTGCTCCGGCGGCGGCCGCGGTCAAAAGCCCGTCAGAGAAGGGGAAAAACGCATCCGACGCCACAACCGACCCAATTGTAAGGGGTTGAGCAAGGCCCAGCGCTTCGGCCATATCTTCGGCTTTGCGGGCCGCGATACGGCAGCTATCTACGCGACTCATTTGGCCTGCGCCCACACCGACGGTTGCGCCATCTTTGCAATAAACGATGGCGTTTGATTTCACGTGTTTTGCAACTTTCCATGCAAACAGCAGGTCTGCCATTTCGGCCTCAGTCGGCGCGCGTTTTGTCACGACTTTAAGGTCGGCGAAGTCCACAAACCCAACGTCTTTGTCCTGAACCAACATGCCGCCAGCAACGGGCCGATACGTCAGGCCACCAACGCGCACGTCCGGCAAGCCGCCCGTTGTGAGCAAACGCAGGTTTTTCTTAGCGGCAAAAATTGCTTTCGCTTCGTCGTCGGCCTCAGGCGCAATCACAACCTCGGTGAAGATTTTGGCGATCTCGGTGGCCGTTGCGCCATCAAGCGGTTGGTTTAACGCGATAATACCACCGAACGCCGAGGTGCTGTCACAAGCAAGGGCCCCTTTATACGCTTCAACCAAGCTCGTCCCACGGGCAACGCCACAAGGGTTTGCGTGTTTTATGATCGCCACGGCAGGACCTTGTGCGGGGTCAAATTCTGCAACCAGTTCAAAGGCCGCATCCGTGTCATTGATATTATTGTAGGACAGCTCTTTGCCCTGATGCTGGGTTGCTGTGGCAACGCCTGCGCGCTCGACGCCATTGGTGTAAAATGCCGCGTGTTGGTGCGGATTTTCGCCATAGCGCAACCCCTGTGCCAAAGTGCCAGCAAAGGCCCGACGACGCGGTGTTTCCTCGCCAATCGCTGCGGCCATCCAAGTCGACACAGCAGCATCATAAGCCCCCGTGCGCGCATAGGCTGTTTGGGCACAGGCTTTGCGGAACGCATCACTTGTCGCTCCGTCGTTGGCATCCATATCGGCAATCAACGCATCGTAATCTTGAACGTCGACAATCGTCGTGACAAAACCATGGTTTTTTGCGGCGGCGCGGATCATCGCAGGTCCGCCGATATCGATATTCTCGATACATGTGTCGTAATCCGCCCCCTTGGCAACAGTTTCTTCAAACGGATAGAGGTTCACAACCAAAAGGTCGATGGGGCCGATACCGTGCTCTTCCATTGCGGCCACGTGGTCTGGATTGTCGCGCAGAGCCAAAAGACCACCGTGTACGCGTGGGTGCAGGGTTTTAACCCGACCATCCATCATCTCAGGAAATTCAGTAATTTCGGCAACGTCCTTGACGGTCAGTCCCACAGTGCGCAACGCAGCGGCGGACCCGCCCGTCGACAAAAGTTCGACCCCGCGTTCGGCCAACGCACGGCCCAAATCAACAAGGCCAGTTTTATCGGAAACAGAAAGAAGCGCGCGGCGCACGGGTGTTTGATCGGTCATGTTTTGCATCCCCAGAGTGGCAAATTACAGCTTGAGTATCTCATCCGTAGCAAGGTCACGCAGACTATTTGGCGTGTCCTGTGCCTTGGCGAGATACCATGTGACACGCGTCGCATAGTCCATTGCGCGCCCAGATAGAACGATTTGTTTTGCCGCACGCGGTTTTAATCGCGTTTTTTCGAGGTAAACGCTTGGTTCGAGCGATAATTGGGCAGAACTGTTGTGTCGAAACACCCAAATCTCGCCACTCTTGAGCGCAAGCGACACCGCTGTTCCGCCCATATCAAGCGCGGCCTCGACGTCTGGGTGTAAATGGAACCGACAGGAAAACCGTATCCCCTGCAATTTCACCTCATCCATTTTTGCATCAAACAAGCGTTTATTGACATGCGATTCAGCCAGCAGGGAATCTTGCCCCGCGAGGCCGCGACCGTCGAACCCAAGGTCCAAACGGCGCTGATGCAGAATACCATGCGTGGCCAAATATCCATCATGGCTCGCGCCAAGCTTCATGCCCGATTGCCCCGTAGATTGCTGGCATTTCACGTCCTTTGGCCCATCCACTAAGCTCTGTTGATTACGCCCTGCGACCAGCGTTTGTTTGCCAAGGCGCGCCGAGGAAAACCCGTCCAAACTCAAGGTTGAGTGCGAAGGCGTGGCCCGCCCAGCGCGCCGCCAACTTTCGCCAAAACTGACTCCGCTACCGCAATTCACAATCAACGGACGTCGTCCGGAGGTGAGTTCAAACGCAAGCGTTGAGGCATGCCCATCCGAAGACGCCTTGCTCATCGGCGGCTCACTTGTATCGACAATCACACTGGTGCGGCCCGCGTGTAATCGCGCGAATCCCATCGACAGAGTTGTGAGGGATTTCGCTCGGACTCCAGATGCCGCGAGCGCATTGTCTAGCCGCCCTTCAAGACCGCGACCGCCGCCGTGAAACCGTGCCAAACCTCCATCCGAGTGCCGCAATGCCCGTAGGGTTGGGGCAATACGCTCGATGGCTTTCAGGTGCTCGCGCGCCGCCATTCGCCCTGCATCCGAAAGCGCCGATGCCGCCCAAGTCAGAAGCGTAAACACCTCTAGAAGTTCTTCGGGATTGCGGGTTGGGATACCGCCTTGCAAATCGATTTGATCCACGCATTCCTTGGCCAAGGCATCCATCGCTGGCTTCACGTGCCGTTCCATTCCCGTCAGGGCCAAACCCGCATAAATCAAACCTGTAAGAGCCTCAAACCGTGGCAACCCGGCCTCTGCGGCTTGCCAGCGACGTGAGAGAAAGGCTGTTTGCTGCGCGAGGGCACTGAAATACGCTTCGGATGCGGCACTATTTTGCCCATTTAGATAAAACAGCGCGTGATTGATCCAACGAATAACCCGACGACCCGTCATATCGGGCGTCCATCCCGAGCCTTTGCCGCGACCGTATCGATTTATCCAATCGGTGGTCCATTCTTGTGCCCTTTTACGCGCCTCAAGATCGCCAACCGCCGCGAGATCATCAAGCCACGTAAAGCCGTGCAAGTCTTGCTCAAAGCTTTTATCCGGCATGGGCAAATCCCAAATCTGCGTTTTCGGCGCTTCAACAAGGAAACCCGCGAAAAGGAAATTGCCGGCAATAAGCTGACGTCCCCGCGCAAAAGAGCCGATCGTCCGAGGCTCAGGTTGCGACACAAAGCCTGTCGCCGGTCGTGACAACACACTTACGCGCGCCTGAATCCGGTTCGCGATGCGCGTTCTCCGCGCCGAAATCCCTTCGGTGTTTGCCACCCTGCCTGCCTCGCCTGTAATGACGTTTCTATTATTGTTGTCACAGCATACGGCGTGCGGGCTTTGGTGTCACCGATGATTTTAGGAAGATTTACCGTTCAGGCGCAGAACCGCGACATAGAAGCCATCCATACCCCCACGATCGGCCCAGAAATCGGGGCGAATCCTAAGGCCACCTTCTTTGGAAATCCATTCGGGATCAACGCCTTGCACTTCGAGCGCTGCACGATCAATCGACAAATTTGGATGCCGCTTTAAAGCGTCTTCAATTTGAATTTCACCCTCATCAAGCAGGATACTACAGGTACAATAAATCAACCGGCCATCTGGCTTAAGCAGACTCAGCGCGTGATCGATCATATTCTCTTGAAGCTTAAAGAGTTCGGGGAATTCACCGCCGTCTTTTGCGTAGGGAAGATCGGGGTGACGACGAATGGTGCCCGTCGCCGTACAGGGCGCATCCAAAAGGATCGCGTCATACAGCTCAGACTTGAATTCCAGCGCATCCGCAACGACAATCTCGGCGTTCAATCCAGTACGGGTCAGGTTTTCAGATACACGCGCCATCCGTACTTCGGAAATATCCAACGCCGTCACTACAGCTCCAGCCGCCGCGAGTTGCATCGTCTTCCCACCGGGGGCCGCACAGAGATCCAGCACGCGTTCGCCAGCTCTGGGAGCAAGAATGGCCACGGGCAAAGCCGCCGACGCATCCTGAACCCACCAACCACCTTCGGTAAAACCAGCAAGTGAGGTCACCTGGCCAGCGTCAGTAATGCGCAAGCTACCAGTCTCTAACATGGTGCCTTCGGGCAAAATTGCGCCTTCCTTGAAGGACAAATCAAGCGGCGCGCCCTTGGAATGCGCAAGCTCCATCGCCTCAACGGTGGCCTTGCCGTAGTCCCCAATCAAGGGTTTACGAAGCCATTTAGGCAAACGCGGGACGGGAAGCTTTTCCCAATCGGACATCGGCATGTCACCCAAGCGCCGCACAATCGCGTTGACCATACCTGCGCCGTGGGTTGTTTCGCGCTCTTCACGGGCAATCGTCACCAAGGCGTTCCCGACCCCGTGGGAGGGCGCACCTTCAACAAAAATCTCGACCACAGCGAGGCGCAGAATGTTGTGCACCTCAGAGGCGGGACGGCTGCGCAGGAATGGCCCCAAAAGGCGATCTGCGCGATCCATGAACCGCAACGTATTGGTCGCAAGGCGCTGGGCGCGAGCGCGATCGGCCGCCTCAAGCTTGGCCAAGGGACCCTTCGGCCCCATCAACTCAGACATGAGTCGTTGCTCCACCGTAACGGCGTTTAAGAGTTGGACGGCGGCGCGACGGGCAGGTAGGCCCTGCAGGGAAGCGGAATTGGGGGTTTGCTGTGACATGCGGGCTGAGTTATATCATGCCCAAGCCCAAAACAAGGACTACTGACATGAGTGAGCAAGCTGATCTGCCCGAAGCCGCAAAACGGGCCTTAGTTGAGGCCGAAGAGCGCCGCAAAAAGCAGAAACTCGACCTCGCCAAGGAGTTGGGTGGCCGCGAAGGCCCCGAACCTGTGCGATTCGGGGATTGGGAACGCAATGGGATTGCAGTCGACTTCTAGAACCTAGAGGCCAAGCACATCCATCATATCATACGCGCCAGGTTTCTGTTTGGCCGCCCAAAGCGCCGCCGTAATCGCGCCACGACTAAAGACTTTGCGGTCGGTCGCGATATGGCGCAGCACAACGCGCTCGCCGGGGGCTGCAAACATCACATCATGCTCGCCAACAATGTCGCCACCGCGCACAACCGCAAAACCAATATCGCCCCGCTTGCGCGCGCCCGTGATGCCATCGCGACCCCGATCAGACACATCCGCAAGGTTAACGCCACGCCCTTCGGCCGCCGCTTCGCCCAGCATTAGAGCCGTTCCGGATGGGGCATCGACTTTGTGATGATGATGCGCCTCAACAACCTCAATATCAAAATCTTCGCCCAGCGCCGCCGCGACTTTCTTGGTCAGTTGCACTAAAAGATTGACCCCAAGACTCATGTTGCCCGCACGTACAATCGCCGTGCGTTCGGTCAAAGCATTGAGGTCCGCAATATCCCGATCCGACAGACCCGTTGTGCCAATAACATGAGCGGTGCCACTGTCCGCCGCAACCTTAGCAAAGGCAAGCGTTGCCAAAGGCGCGGTAAAATCAATCACAACGTCGGCAGCGGCAATAACTAGCGCGGCATCTTCCGACACAAGCAAACCAAGCGCCTTTCCGCCCATAGCTGTGCCAACATCCTGCCCGACCCAATCGTGGCCCGAGCGTTCAATAACACCCGAAAGTTCGGCGGAATCAGTCTCTAATACGCACTTAATCAACATCTGCCCCATGCGCCCAGAGGCACCCGTGATGGCGATTTTCGTTTTCTGGCTCATGATGCACCCTCATTATCTGATCTTTCCCCCGTTTAACGCCATGCGCCGTCCAAAGCAAAGCCCTGTTGCCCTTGGGGTCAATCATGCTTAAGTGCTCTCCATGGCAAAGAACCAAAATCGCGCCGGTCGGGCCCCCTCACAACGTCAGCTCCGCGTAGGCGAGCTGATCCGTCGTACCCTTTCTGAAGTCTTGATGCGTGGTGATATCCACGATCCAGACCTCAATCGCATGTCCATTACCGTGAGCGAGGTTCGCGTCACGCCTGATTTGCGTCTCGCAACGGCCTATGTGCTTCCCCTTGGTGGGCAAGGCCAAGAAGAGGCGCTTTCGTCCCTCCGCCAAAACCGCCACGAATTGCGGATGGTTGTGACCAAAAAGATGGCCCTCAAACACTCGCCCGAAATTCGCTATGAAATCGACACCACGTTTGATCGGATGGACGAAACACGTCGCCTTCTGAATCAAGACAACGTGCAGCGCGATCTGGCCGTTCCCGATGATGCAGGCGATGAAGACGCTTAGAGTCGCCATAGTCTTTTGGCTCTTTGGCCTTGTCACACCAGCATTTGCCGCCTGTGAGAAAACGAGCTTTGAAGACATCAAGTATACGGCGTGTGAAGTCGCTCTCGGGCAGGACCTACGATTATTCCTCAAAGATGACCAAGGCGATATTCTTGGAACGTTCGGTGCCGCCAACGGCCAGCTACCCGAGGGGAAAAAGCTCGCTTTTGCCATGAATGCGGGCATGTTTCATCCGGATCGCAACCCCGTCGGGCTCTATATTGAAAACGAGCAACAATTCACATCGCTTGAACATGGTGGCGGATACGGCAATTTTGGCCTCTCCCCTAACGGCGTGTTTTGCATCAGTGAGTCCGAGCTGCAAGTTTACACGAGCGATGACTATGAGGCCAAGCAACCTTCCTGCCAATTTGCGACCCAGTCTGGGCCAATGCTTGTTATCGACAATGAATTGCATCCGCGCCTAATCCCCAACGGTTCTTCCAAACATTACCGCAACGGTGTCGGCACCAGTGCGGACGGGAAGCGTGCCGTGTTCGTGATTTCGGATCAGCGCGTCAATTTCCACGATTTCGCCCGCTTTTTCCGCGACGATCTCGGATTGCCAAACGCATTGTTCTTCGACGGAAAAATCTCGCGCCTCTATAGTCCCGCCAATTCCCGCAACGATTTAGGGTTCCCGATGGGGCCAATGGTCGGGCTGGTCGTTGACCGTTAACCCAATCACACATTGACGCTGCCTCCAGACAACGGTAGGTCGCGCGACTTGAAACAAAGATAGGACAGTCTCATGGGGCGCAAGCGCAAGGGTCGTGATATTTCGGGTTGGGTTGTTGTGGATAAACCCGCAGGCATTAGTTCGAGTGCCGTCGTGAACAAATTGCGCTGGGCGATGGATGCCCAAAAGGCAGGCCACGCAGGAACGCTTGATCCCGAAGCCACAGGCGTTTTGGCGATCGCGCTCGGCGAAGCCACCAAGACCGTCCCCTACATTACGGATGCCCTCAAGGCCTATGCTTTTACTGTTCGGTTGGGACAAGCCACCAACACCGATGACGCCGAAGGCGAGATCATCAAAGAAAGCGATATCCGGCCCGATGACGCCGCAATCAAAGAGGCGCTGTTGCCCTTTGTTGGCGAAACAATGCAGGTTCCACCAAAGTTTTCCGCTGTGAAAATTGACGGCGAGCGGGCCTATAAATTGGCGCGTGATGATGCGGAATTCGAGATCGCAGCGCGTCCCTTGTGGGTAGAGGAACTTGTTCTCGTTGACCGCCCCGATGCCGACCATGTGACGCTTGAAATGACCTGTGGCAAAGGCGGATACGTCCGCGCCATTGCACGGGATTTGGGCGAGGCCCTCGGATGCTATGGCCACGTCCGCGACCTGCGCCGCATCTGGTCGGGTCCGTTTGATGCAGAGGATGGCATTTCCGTCGCCACAATCGATGAATTGGCTAAATCCGGCAAGTTAGACACTTATATCCTGCCGTTAGAGACGGGTTTGACCGATCTGCCAGAAGTGAAATGCACCCCGGAAGGGGCGGCGCGTTTGCGCAATGGTAATCCCGGAATGGTTCTGGCTGCGACCGTGGAATATGGCGACGAATGCTGGGCGTCTTTTGAGGGCAAAGCGGTTGCCGTTGGGCGCTACAAAGCGGGCGAACTACACCCAAGTCGCGTCTTTAACCTGCCGCAATGACACTCACACGGATACATCAAAAAGGCGATGCGTCGTCCGTGGCTGTGTATTCCGATTGCGAGGCCTATCGCTATTCCCTAACGCGCGTGTGGGACGAGGCCGCCGCGCGTGTTTTCTTTATCATGCTCAATCCTTCGACCGCCACTGAAGTGCAAAACGATCCAACGGTTGAACGCTGCGAACGGCGCGCACGGGCGCTGGGGTATGGCGGGTTTCGCGTGGCCAACATTTTTGCGTGGCGCGATACGGATCCGCGCAAAATGCGGGCGGCAACCGATCCTGTTGGCCCCGAGAACGACCGCACAATTCTTGACGGATGCGCGTGGGCAGACACGATTGTCTGTGCGTGGGGCACCCACGGTGCTCACTTAAATCGTGGGCCAGTCGTTGCGGAGATGCTCAAGAATCACACGCTTTTCCATCTTGGCTTGTCCAAGGCTGGACACCCAAAACACCCTCTCTATATAGCTTACACGGTGCAACCAACCCTCTGGGAATTGCAGGCGTAATCCGTATAAGAAGCATTTAGAGTGTATAAACCCGCTAGTGGTTGCGATTTCCTCAAAGCCGCTTAACACAAATTTAGCATCCCGTGGGATAACCTCTGTTTGGGGTTTTTGGTTCAATTTGGACCGGTGTTTGAGGGTTGTATTATGTTTGGTCTTATCGGCCTATTTGGCGCGCTGTTCATGGGATTCATGGCAGAGGGGATAATGTCGAGTGATATCGACGTTACCGACGATGACGAATCGGACGAAGACGACTCGCTACCTGTGACACTTTCCGGCGATACTAGTGACAACCTTCTTGACGGTGGATCCGGAGGCGATCTCCTGAATGGCGGTGAGGGCGACGACGAAATTCATGGAAACGATGGCGACGACGGACTTTATGGCGCTGACGGGGATGACCTGATTTATGGCGGAATCGGCCATGATGTTGTTCATGGTGAAGGTGGCGACGATGTACTCTATGGCGGCACCGGAAGCGACGAACTTTTCGGATATGGCGACAACGACATTATTTCTGGCGGTGAAGGCGATGACACGCTTATCGGCGGCGAAGGCGACGATAGCCTAAATGGCGGCGACGGTACCGACTCACTTGAGGGCGGATTTGGGAATGATTACGTGTTTGGCGGGCTTGGGCAAGACGCACTCATGGGCAACGATGGCGACGACCATATTGTTGGCGTTGTGATGGGCGAGGAAACCGGTGAGGACACCGATGAACGCGATTTCCTAAATGGGGGTGAAGGCGACGATCTTTTGGTCTTGGGCAACAGTGACTATGGTACGGGAGGCGCAGGCGAAGATACCTTTGCCCTTGGAGAATGGTTTGCTGAAGGCTCCGCAGCAACAATCACAGATTTCAACTCGGAAGAAGACACACTTGTTGTCCACTATTCTGAGGAAGACGAAATTCCAGAGGTGAGCGTCGAAACCGAAGATGGAAACAGCATGGTCCTATTGGACGGGGTTGTAATCGCGACATTGCTTGGAAATACCTCCTTTGATGTTTCACAAATTAGCATGATCGGCACTTAACTTCCTGTCACCAAGCGCCCCTACCCAAGGCACCCAAAACGTTTTTCCTTTCTTTCGTTCAAGAATCCTCCTATACGCGCCAAATCTCGCTGCCGAATCCTTTTGGGCTATGCAACGGATATACTCCACGGGCTTTGCTGGACGACATCCCGGCTTGTGCCATTCACCCTTTAATCAAGGAGACCCCGATGTCGATTACTGCAGAAGACAAAGCACGCGTCATGACTGAATTCGCAACCAAAGAAGGCGACACAGGTTCGCCCGAAGTACAGGTTGCTATCCTTTCCTCGCGCATCGCGACACTCACAGAGCACTTTAAAACCCACAAAAAAGACAACCACGGTCGTCGTGGACTTTTGAAAATGGTTGCTTTGCGTCGCAAACTTTTGGACTATCTTCGTGGCAAATCCGAAGAGCGTTACCAAGACTTGATCAAACGTCTCGGCCTTCGCCGCTAAGCGTCGTACCACCGAATTAGGAAAACGCCCGCGCATTGTGTCGCGGGCGTTTTTCGTTCTATGGCAAGCCAAATAAGGTTTTTAGCTTTCTGCTATATTGAGCAATATTTCTGCAACCTCTTCCTTCGAAGGGCTGACCTCCATTAGCTGGTGGGGTCCTTCAAGAGTTATCACCGGCCATCCTCGTTTTTCAGCGCGTTCTGGGGCTTGGACTTTGCGCATATGGTTAAAGACATCACCTTCTGTGCCAACGATAATTGTCCCTGAAAAATCGGGTGTATTTTCAGGTAGATCAATTCTCTCAATGTAAGACTTCCAAGGGTGTGGGCGCATCGTCGGTTTCGCCTCCCGAAGTGTATCAGAAGGAATGACCCAACCGTCTCCTGCTTCGTCGACAGCTTTTTTGGCCACATCATAAACATCAGGTCCAAACCCATCTATGAGGTTTTCGCCGTGATCCAGCGGTACTGTATCGATGAAAACAAGGTGTTTAACACGATCCGGTTCATAGGCCGCCACGGCTGTTATGACTGGACCTCCATAGCTGTGAGAAACCAGAATTACATTTTTCAGGTCACGCCAGCTCATTATGTTGGACACGTCCAATATATGTGTCATCAAACCAGTTTCCTTAGACAGCAGGTGCTCCTTTTCACCAAGCCCCGTCAGCGACGCTTCAATCACCTCGTATCCGGCGGCCTCGAGGATTGTGCTCAAAGGCTCCCATTGACCAGCCCATTGAAACGTTCCGTGGACCATAACAAAAACTGGTTTTTCCATTTCTGTTTCACTCTCTGTGCTCTGAGCACTAGCTGTTTGAAAAGTTGACAAAAAAGTGGTGCAAGTGATGATTCCTGCGATTAGCAGGCGTAAAAAATAAGACAATGTAGATACCTCCAAATGAAAACTAGCTCGTGTCACTGATACAGGACTTTAAAGCGTTCGCAAAACGGTTCCATAAGATGCCAAAATGAACTTTTGAAGCGCCAAGCAGCGGTTACTTGATAGGAGACGTAACCCGTTGAGGTTTGGCTAAAGGCTACGGACTTTTGAGCGAATGATTGCGCAATATCCCCTTGCCTGACCGACAAACAGAATTCCTGTTCCCAAACGCCCTATTTTCCTGTATGCGCCGTGCATCTGAGACGTGGCTCCCTGACTCCGGCGCCGTGAAAGAAATGATAAGGGAGTCGGCGGCAATGCGGCCGCCATTGAAACGGGAGACTGGGAACGCCCAGCATGCTCCCTATTAGGAAACGATGAATGTTTACTGAAACTAAGAAATCCATGGAGTGGGGCGATGAAACGCTCACACTCGAAACGGGTAAAGTTGCCCGCCAAGCCGACGGTTCGGTTATCGCTACTTTGGGCGAGACCTCGGTTATGGCCAACGTTACTTTTGCTAAAACGCAAAAGCCGGGTCAAGACTTCTTCCCTTTGACTGTTCACTACGGTGAAAAATACTATGCCGCTGGTAAAGTTCCAGGTGGCTTTTTCAAACGCGAAGCGCGTCCTACGGAAAAAGAGACACTAACAAGCCGTCTTATTGACCGTCCGATCCGCCCATTGTTCGTTCCGGGCTTCAAAAACGAAGTTCTGTTGATCTGTACAGTTCTGTCGCACGACCTTGTTAACGACCCTGATGTTGTTGCAATGATCGCGGCCTCCGCTGCTTTGACAATCTCTGGCGCTCCTTTCATGGGCCCGATTGCCGCTGCACGCGTTGGCTTTGTGGATGGCGAATACACGCTGAACCCATCCTGTGACGACATGCACCAGCTTCGCAACAACCCCGAGCAGCGCCTCGACCTTGTTGTAGCCGGTACAAAAGACGCCGTGATGATGGTTGAATCCGAAGCTTATGAGCTTTCAGAAGCTGAAATGCTCGGCGCGGTTAAATTCGCCCACGACGCTTTCCAACCTGTGATCGACTTGATCATTGAATTGGCCGAAGACTGTGCGAAACCACCGTTCGACTTCCAAGCACCAGATTACTCCGATCTGTTCAATGCTGCGATGGCGGCTGGCGAAACGCAAATGCGTGCTGCTTATGCAATCACTGACAAGCAAGAGCGTACAACCGCGGTTGCTGCTGCACGTGATACGATCAAAGCTGCCCTCACTGAGGAACAACTTGCAGACGAGAACCTTGGTTCCGCTCTCAAGAAAGTTGAAAGCAAGATCCTTCGTGGTGACGTTGTTAAAACGGGCCGTCGTATTGATGGTCGCGACACAACAACTGTGCGTCCAATCGTTTCCGAAACTGGCTTCCTTCCACGCACACACGGCTCCGCGCTGTTTACACGTGGCGAAACTCAGGGCCTCGTTGTAACGACATTGGGCACCGGCGACGACGAGCAAATGATCGACGCGCTGACTGGCACATACCGTTCCAACTTTATCCTGCACTACAACTTCCCACCCTACTCCGTAGGCGAAGTTGGTCGCTTTGGCTTCACTGGCCGTCGCGAAATTGGTCACGGTAAGTTGGCTTGGCGTGCGCTTCAGGCGGTTCTTCCGGCTCCAACTGATTTCCCATACACCCTGCGCGTTGTATCCGAAATCACTGAGTCCAACGGGTCCTCTTCGATGGCTTCCGTTTGTGGCGGTTCCTTGTCGATGATGGACGCTGGCGTTCCGTTGAAAGCAGCGGTTGCTGGTGTTGCAATGGGTCTTATCCTTGAAGACGATGGCTCCTACGCGATCCTCACCGACATCCTCGGCGACGAAGATCACCTTGGCGACATGGACTTCAAAGTTGCCGGTACTGAAGCTGGGATTACCTCCCTGCAGATGGACATCAAAATCGCAGGCATCACGCCAGAGATCATGGAAAAAGCCTTGGCTCAAGCCAAAGACGGCCGTATCCATATCCTTGGTGAAATGGCGAAAGCTTTGACAGAAGCCAGCGAATTCTCGGCCCACGCTCCACGCATCGAGACCATGCAGGTTCCAACAGACAAAATCCGCGAAGTGATCGGTTCTGGTGGTAAAGTGATCCGTGAAATCGTTGAAATGTCCGGTGCAAAAGTCGACATCAACGACGATGGCATTATCAAGATCGCATCCGCAAACGCAGAAGCCATCAAAAAAGCCTACGACATGATCTACTCAATCGTTGCAGAGCCTGAAACTGGCGCTGTTTATAACGGTAAAGTTGTGAAAATCGTCGACTTTGGCGCATTCGTGAACTTCTTCGGAAAACGCGATGGTCTGGTGCACGTTTCTCAAATCGAGAACCGTCGTTTGAACCACCCATCTGACGTTCTCAAAGAAGGCCAAGACGTAAAAGTTAAGCTTTTGGGCTTTGACGAACGCGGCAAAGTTCGCCTGTCGATGAAAGTTGTCGATCAGGAAACTGGCGCAGAAATCGTAGAAGAAAAAAGCGAAGGTTAAGCTTCTCTCTTCCGCAAAATAGAAAAGGCCCCAGATTACTCTGGGGCCTTTTTTGTTTCTAAATAGCGCGTTCTTATTTTGGAAGTTGCGCGGTACGAAGATACGGGAAGTGTGTTGTGAATTCGCCGAATTTAGCTTTGGCATCCGCGTCACTTACGCTCGTGGGAATGACAACATCGCCGCCCGGCGTCCAGTTTGCTGGAAGCGCCACGCCGTGGCCCGCCGCCGTTTGCAACGCATCAAGTGCGCGCAAAACTTCCGCAAAGTTGCGGCCAACGTTCATTGGGTAAGTCATGGACAACAGAAGCTTCTTGTCGGGAGAAATGATGAAAACCGAGCGCACTGTTTGGCTATCCGCAGGGGTGCGGCCATCGGGTAAATAAGCTTCGGCGGGCAACATGTCGAAAGCTTTGGAAACGGCCAAACCTTCGTCAGCAATAATTGGAAATCCTGCTGGTACGCCAGCGTATTTGGAAATGTCGTTCTTCCACTTCTTGTGGTCTTCGACACCATCCACGGAAACACCAATCACCTTGGTATTGCGCGCGGCCCATTCGTCGGCCAATTGCGCAACTGCGCCGAATTCGGTCGTGCAAACGGGGGTGAAATCTTTTGGGTGGCTAAACAAGATAGCGTAAGAATCGCCAATCCAATCGTGGAATGAAATCTCGCCGTCGCTGGTTTGAGCCGTAAAATCTGGAACAATATCGTTAATGCGAAGTGCCATGTGGGTCTCCTGTTAAATGGTTGTTAGTTTATATATAAGGGCGCAAACCCAAGAGTTCTATGGGGGCGCCCAGTCGTTTTTCAAAAGGGACAAACAGCCCGAAATCGTTGGCCTTGTCCTCCTTCGGGGTGGCGCAATCGCAACTCCTCTGCGTGCAACATCATGCGGGGCGCATCGCGGGCTTCCCCTGTTGCATAAAACGGATCACCCAAAATTGGATGGCCGATTTCCAACATATGCACCCGCAATTGGTGGCTGCGGCCCGTTTTCGGAAACAAGCGAACTCGCGTTGCGTTTTCTTCGTATTTCACGACTTTCCAGTCCGTGATGGCCTGCTTGCCCGTTTCATAATTCACGTGCTGAAGGGGACGGTTTGGCCAATCCACAATCAGCGGTAAATCCACGGTTCCGGTTTTTTCCTTCATAAGCCCAAAGACGCGGGCCACGTAGGTTTTCTTGGTTTGCCGCTTTTCGAACTGCAGGCCGATATGGCGTTGCGCGTGACGCGTCAGAGCGAAAACCATCACACCCGATGTATCGCGATCTAAGCGGTGGATCAAAAGGGCATCCGCAAAGGCCGCCTGTACCCGCGCAATAAGACAGTCGGCGAGATGCTCGCCCTTGCCCGGAACAGAGAGCAAGCCTGCGGGTTTGTTTACCACAATCAGGTGGTGGTCAAGATGAAGGACATCTAGCGGATCTTGGGGCGGGTTATATGCATCACTCATGAGGGGGTGATAGCGGGAAATCTAGTACTTGGCCAGTTGTTCAGGACCTTCTTCGATTTCGTAATAGTCGCCCTTGTCCTCGGTAAAAATATGGGTTTTGATTTTGAAGTCGGTAGGAGCTTCTAATGCGCCCGCGCCAATGGAAATTTTATCTTCCCCCTCCATTTTCCAAAACAAGGAACTACCGCATTTATTGCAAAAACCGCGTTGCGCATAATCAGAGGATCGATACCAAGCAAGGCTTGAGTCGGAAAGAAGTTTGAGCTTGTTGGATGGTACCGCCGTGGCCGCCCAGTAATGCCCGGACGTTTTGCGGCATTGGCTACAATGACACGCGATTGGATCGCGCATTTCGCCCTCGAGTTCAAACGAAACACCGCCGCATAAACAACTTCCCCGCATTGAAACTCTCCTCAAATATCCCTGAAAACATCTGCCAAAATCGCTGCAATAGATACTGAATCCGCCTGTGAAAATGCATCGCGCAAATTACTATCGATATCGAAAACACCTATCAGTCGACCGCCCTTGCCAAATACAGGAAGTACCAATTCAGACTGGGTGCTGCTGGCGCAGGCGATATGCCCTTCAAACGCATTCACATCCGGCACAAGTTGCGTTTCGGCCGTACGGGCCGCAGCACCGCAAACGCCACGTGAAAACGGGATTTGCAGGCACCCGTGCCCCCCTTGGTACGGCCCAATCTTGAGTAAATCATTGCCCACATTTCGGTAAAATCCCGTCCAATCGAAACGCGTATCCGCATGGTGAAACTCACAGGCAACCGTCGCCATTAGCGCGACTTCGTCCTCTTCGCCCTCGGTTAAGCTGGCGATGGATTTCGCTAAGGTTGCATAATCCGCCGTCATGGTCGCTCAATTGCGATGGCTGTGCCCTCGCCACCCCCGATGCAAATCGCAGCAACACCCCGCTTGAGGCCGCGCGCCTCCAAAGCATTGAGCAAGGTCACGATGATCCGCGCACCAGAGGAGCCAATCGGATGGCCCATCGCACAGGCACCGCCGTTCACATTGAGTTTGTCGTGCGGGATTCCCATTTCGGTCATGAAGGCCATCGGGACAACGGCAAAAGCTTCGTTCACCTCCCAAAGGTCCACATCGTTAACGCTCCACCCCAAGCGGGCCAGAAGTTTTTGCGCAGCGGGTACGGGCGCGGTGGTAAACCATCCAGGGGCTTGGGCGTGGCTCGCATGCCCCATAATCCGCGCGCGCACGGGTAAGTTTTTTGCAGCAGCTGTTTCGGAGTTCGTCAGGACCAGCGCTGCTGCACCATCGGAAATCGAGGAGGCATTCGCCGCAGTCACGGTTCCATCTTTTCGAAACGCAGGGCGCAGGGTTGGAATTTTTTCTGGACGTGCTTTTGCGGGTTGCTCGTCTTTTGATACGATTGTCTCGCCTTGGCGCGTTTTCACGGTAACCGGTGCAATTTCATTGGTAAAACCGCCGTTTTCCTGCGCTGCAACGGCACGAGACAAGGACGTTAACGCAAAATCGTCTTGGGCTTCGCGGGTAAACTGATATTTCTCTGCGCAATCCTCGGCAAATGTCCCCATCAAACGACCCTTATCATAGGCATCTTCAAGCCCATCCAGGAACATAGAATCCATAACTTGACCATGACCAATACGGGCACCACTGCGCATTTTAGGCAGCAGATAGGGCGCGAGAGACATGCTCTCCATGCCACCGGCAATCACGACATCACTTTGGCCCAGTGCTATTTGGTCGAAGCCAACCATAGTGGTTTTCATACCCGATCCGCACATTTTGTTGAGCGTCGTCGCGGGGACGGCCTCGCCCAAACCTGCGGCGAAACCGGCTTGGCGTGCGGGTGCTTGGCCCTGTCCCGCGCCCAAAACGCATCCCATAAGAAGCTCGTCCACATCATTTGGCGTGAGCGTCGACCCAATTAGAGCGGCCGCAATCGCGGCTCCTCCTAACTCGGATGCGGGAACTTCCGCAAAATCCCCCTGCAAACCGGCCATGGGCGTGCGGGCAGCCCCGACAATTACAACTTCTTTCATGGGAATTTCCCTTTTTTGGCATTCGCTGGATTATGCATACCGAATGGTAACGATTGGCGCCTAGTCTAATCGCAACCAACACATGGAGCAAGATTTTGGAAATTTCATCCAGAGTAGTAGACGACGCCCTCATCGCCACCGTCGATGCACAACGAATCGACTCGGCGGTCGCCGTTCAATTCAAAGATAAAATGCGGGAAGTTACGGAAAACGGTTTTAAACGAGTCATTCTTGACCTGTCGAATGTGAATTTCCTCGACAGTAGTGGTCTCGGTGCAGTTGTTGCCGCCATGAAGCAACTTGGGAGCGAACGCATCCTTGAAATTGCCGGCCTAACCGGAGCTGTTGAAAAAGTGTTTAAACTTACGCGAATGGACACAGTGTTTATCATCCACCCAAATGCTGAGGCTGCAACTTCGCGCGCCTCCTAAGTTATAAATGTCCATTGAGTGAGCTCCTCTTTATGCCAGAAGACTTGGGTATGCAGCACATTAGTATTACCCTTCCGGGAAATGCATTGGCAGTCAGATCAGCGCTCGAAAATATACTCGAGCAGCTAATGGCTTTTGGGTTTTCGGGCGAGAATTGTAGTGTAACCGAATTGGTTTTGGCTGAGGTCATGAACAATATTGTTGAACATGCCTATGCAAATGGAGATCCTGGACCAATCCTCATTTCTATTTCTGCGAAAGGTTTAGACCTGTCGATAGAAATCATCGATCACGGCGATCCTATGCCACACTATTCCCTCCCGCAAGCGACTCAGACGAATTTGGATTGTGCGCTTGATGATCTTCCTGAGGGAGGATGGGGTTGGCTCATCATCCATGAGATCGCCGAGAACCTTGTGTACAATAGAATTGGCGCAAGCAATCATTTGAGTTTTCAGCTTTCTAGCAATAGAGCGTTCAATGCGCCCAAATAAGCGTATCCAATTTACCGAGTGTGCCAAATGCCGCGAAATTGCCCTATTCGCACCTTAACGTCGCCTGAAATGACCAGCATATTGAACTTGTAGCTGCATAAAGCTTCCCTCGACGCTGTGATTTACAGCCCCCACCCAGTACCGCAGCGTCGAGGCACTACTTCCCCCCATTTCGAACTTGGAATACCGCCAGAGCCGCTCTAGTCTCCGTTTCTAACGTGAGGAGACCAGCATGCGTGATTTTCAACTACCCGGACGTTCCCCAGTTTTTGCCGAAAACGGTATGTGTGCCACTTCGCACCCTTTAGCGGCGAAAATCGCTTGCCAAATTTTGGAAGCTGGTGGAAATGCGGTTGATGCTGCGATCGCGGGCGCTGTTGTCCTTGGCGTTTGCGAACCCCAAATGACAGGAATAGGCGGCGACTGTTTCGTTCTAGTTAAACCCGCAGACGGCAACGATATCATTGCCCTAAATGGCTCGGGCCGCGCGCCAGCCGGATTATCCGCAGAAATATTGCGCGCAGAGGGGCACAAGACAATGCCCGTCGGGGGCGTCGCGTCTATCACAATTCCGGGTGCGATCGACGCCTTTTGTCGGCTTTCAAAAGATTATGGAAAAATGGGATTAGCGGGTTCATTGGCCCCCGCGATTCACTATGCAACGGCGGGTATTCCGGTTGCACCACGCACCCAAATGGACTGGAAGATCGCTGAGGACTCCCTGCAGGGTGTTGCCCGCGACTACTACCTAATCGACGGGAAAACCCCTGAAGTTGGGCAAGTTTTCCGAGCGCCACAACAAGCAGAAGTTCTGCGTAGAATCGCCTTGGACGGACGAGATGCGTTTTATACCGGAGAAGTAGCCCAAGACATGGTCGACTCCCTACAAGCGCTTGGCGGAACCCACACTCTCGACGATTTTGAAACAGAATCCAGCGCGTACACGACCCCGCTTTCGGGAACCTATAAACATCTCGAATTGTTCGAGCATCCACCCAATGGCCAAGGCGCAACCGCCATTCTAATGAACAATATCCTCAGTCATTTCGATATCGCTTCTATGGATCCATTCGGTAGCCAGCGCGCGCATGTTGAGGCCGAAGCCGCCAAACTTGCTTATGACGCACGTAACCGGTTCCTTTCTGATGCGGATTATGTGGGCCGGTTGGACCATATGTTAGCCGCAAAGACAGCAGAACAACTCGCCGCTTTGATTGACCCTAAGCGCGCGATGGCCGCGGCCGCTCCACTTTCAGAATCCGTTCATAAGGACACCATTTACATTACGGTCGTCGATCGCAATCGCATGGCAGTTTCTTTGATCTATTCTATCTTTCACAGCTTTGGGTCGGGCCTTGCGTCGGATAAATTCGGCATCCTCTTTCAAAACCGTGGCGCGGGTTTCATGCTGAACAAAGGCCACCCAAATGAGGCCGCAGGCGGCAAGCGCCCCATGCACACGATCATTCCGGGTATGCTCAAACAGAACGGCAAAGTTATCATGCCGTTCGGGGTTATGGGCGGCGCGTATCAACCCAATGGACACGCGCGATTCGTCTCGAACACAGCGGACTTTGGCATGCACCCACAGGCAGCAATAGATGCGCCGCGCAGTTTTAGCGACGCTGGGGTTATGAACATCGAGCGCGGCTATTCTGCGAAAGTTCAGCAGGAACTCAGCGCATTGGGACACACTTTATCCACCCCGGATACTGCAATCGGCGGTGCCCAAGCGATTCTCATTGATTGGGAGCGAGGCGTCCTTCAGGGCGCTTCCGATCCTCGTAAAGATGGCTGTGCTTTGGGGTATTAGGGGTTAATTGAGCTGGAACTGAAGCGGATAGCTTCCGTCTTCAAAATCACCGAACATGTCACTCAAATCAGGGTGGCTTATCGGAATCCCCGTATAATCCGCAATGAGGTTCTGCTCGGAAACATAGGCGACGTAGTAGCTCTTATCGTTTTCGGCCAGCAGATGGTAAAATGGCTGATCTTTGTTGGGGCGACTCTCGGCAGGGATCGCCTCATACCACTCATCGGTATTTGCAAACATAGCGTCGACATCGAAAACCACACCGCGAAACGGATGTTTGCGATGGCGAACAACTTGGCCAAGATAATATTTTGCACGTGTCTTCAGCATAGCTTAATAGCTCCCCATAAGGTTACTAAACAATGGAGACGGGGATTGTCCATGATAGAGACGCAAAATGCTGGAAACAGACTGTGGACGTAGTTTTAACAGTCCTCGAAATTGTCGCTCCTGTCTTCATTTTAGCAAGCATCGGATACGTCTGGGTGCGGCTCGGATTTGAGTACCGCGTACAGTTTGTAACCGGCATGGCCATGACGATATCGATCCCCGCATTGATCTTCGTCGCTTTGATGCAAACCAAGATTGACCCGTCGGCGCTGTCGCTATTGCTCGTCGCATCGATCGTTACCTATGCCGTTTTGACGCTGGTCTTTTATCTCGTTGTGCGCGCGTTGAAATTGGACGTCCGCAGCTTCCTCCCCTCCCTCATTTTCGGCAATACAGGTAACGTTGGCCTCCCCCTTGCCTTCTTTGCGTTTGGCGAAGAAGGTTTCGCCTATGCCATTGTAGTCTTTGCAGTAATGGCGATCTGGAGTTTCACTTTTGGGGTCTGGATTGTCTCTGGTGGGGGCAATTTGAGCAAAGTCCTTAAGGAGCCGATGGTCGGCGCCACACTACTTGGTGCGATCTTCATGTGGCAAGGATGGGAAACCCCGAAATTTTTGACGAACGCGCTTGAGCTTGTGGGGCAAATGGCCATTCCGATGATGCTCATAACGCTTGGTGTCGCAGTCGCGCGATTAAAGCCGGGGCGGTTGGGGCAAGCGTTTTGGCTTTCCCTCCTTAAGGCTGCGATTTGTATCGGTGTGGCCGCCGGAATCGGTGTGTGGCTGGATCTCCCACATGTGGCACTGGCGGTTTTGATCCTGCAAGTCGGGACACCCGTTGCTGTCACCTCCTACATGCTAGCCGAGAAATATGGGGCTGATTCCAATGCCGTTGCTGGCCTTGTTGTGGTTTCAACCCTCATTTCTGTCGCCGTGATTCCCCTCGCGCTTGGATTCCTGATCTAAAATCAACTGATTGTTATTTCCAAATGGGTGAATTTACGTTATCCTGTTTGAAAAAAAGCGAGGGGCATATGAGCAGACTTCTTCGCGCAACAGTATTGATGATTCTGGTCGCCGCATGCGGTGGGGGTGATAATTCCGCCCCACGCAATTTAAACGACGCCTGTTCAATCCTCAATCAGCGCGGTAAATATTACAAGGCCATGAAAAAAACCCAGCGGCGCTGGGATATTCCAATAAACGTGCAAATGGCGACTCTTTACCAAGAGAGCAAATTCATCGGCAATGCGCGCACGCCACATCAGTATGCACTGGGTATCATACCTATGGGCCGTCAAAGTTCTGCCTACGGCTATAGTCAGGCGTTGGATGCGACTTGGGATGAGTATCGCGCGTCTACTGGACGTCGCAGCGCTAAGCGCGACGATTTTTCTGACGCGGTCGATTTCATGGGTTGGTACATGGACGAAAGTGCACGCAAGCTCGGGATTTCCAAAGCAGATGCGCGCAACCAGTATCTTGCCTACCATGAAGGCAGAGCCGGCTACGCGCGCGGATCGCACAATTCCAAAGCATGGCTCATTAGAGTTTCACAAAGCGTCGACGACCGTTCGAGGCTTTACGAAGCCCAACTTAGGCAGTGCGGCAAGATTTAGGCCACACAGACTATCGCTCTCTCGAGGCGAGCGTAATATTAAAGAGGCTGGCGGGTAAACTCACGCCAGTCTTGAAATCGCCAAAAATAACGCGCGTGCCCGCATTCCCCGCCGCGTCGTTAATTATCCATTCGATAAGGCGCGTCGGATTCGCTTCAAAGATGAGATCAATACTTCCGTATTCTGGATTTTTCGGGTCTTGGGCGCGCACAACGGTATCGGTACCGCGTGTGCCATGCCCTACGACCATTTTCGCTCCGCCAAGGTTCACATTTTTCGCAAGAATAATGCTTAATGGCGTGCGGTTGAGCGGATACTGCTCGGGTCCCGTATTGGATTTCTGGTCAAAGATGGCCACTTGGCTCCCGCCGGCAATCACCAACGTGTCGTCGGGCTTATCATACTCAAACCGCGCCCTGCCCGGCCTTTGCATAAACATATTGCCCGATGATTTTGAACCATCGGCATTCACTTGGCTAAAGCGACTCTGAGCAGTAGAGAAGCTATTGAAATAGTTAGAAATCTCCTTGAGGGAGATTTTCTCGGCAGCCGCAGGCAAAGCCATGCTGACAGCCAAAACGGGTACTAAAAGGAAGCGTAAATGTTTCATGTATTTATACTTAACTGCTTTCGGCCAGATTACTACCCAGCCGAAATCACAAAGCGTTGTTCTGCCGTTATCTATTGTTCGGGCACCAAAATTTCGCGTTTCCCAACGTGGTTGGCTGCGGAAATTAAGTTTTCGTCTTCCATTTGCTCAACAAGACGCGCAGCCTTGTTATAGCCGATGGCCAATTTACGTTGGATATAAGAGGTCGAACATTTCCGATCTTTCAACACAATCGCAACCGCTTGGTCATAGAGCGCGTTTTCACCTGTGGTGTTCCCACCAAGGCCAAGCACGAGGTCGATTTCACTCTCCGCACCCTCTGCAGGCCCATCAACAATACCGGACATATATTCAGGCGTGCCATAGGCCTTGAGGTGGTTAACAACTTCCTCGACTTCTTCATCGCTACAGAACGGGCCGTGAATACGGTTAATTTTACCGCCGCCAGCCATATAAAGCATGTCGCCCATACCCAAAAGTTGCTCGGCGCCCATTTCGCCAAGAATCGTACGACTGTCAATCTTGCTTGTCACTTGGAACGAGATACGGGTCGGGAAGTTGGCCTTAATCGTCCCTGTGATAACGTCAACAGACGGACGCTGGGTGGCCATGATCAAGTGGATACCCGAAGCACGTGCCATTTGGGCAAGCCGCTGGATACAGGCTTCGATTTCTTTGCCCGCGACCATCATAAGGTCTGCCATCTCGTCAACAACAACAACGATATAGGGCATTTTTTCTGGCGCAAATTCTTCGGTTTCAAAAGTTGGATCGCCAGTTTCATCGTCAAAGCCCGTTTGCACGGTTCGGCTGAACATTTTGTCCTTCGCAAGAGCGTCACTAACGCGCCCGTTATAGCCATCAATATTCCGCACGCCCATTTTGGACATCTTGCGATAGCGTTCTTCCATTTCGCCCACGACCCATTTAAGGGCCACAACGGCCTTTTTAGGGTCTGTTACGACGGGGCTAAGCAAGTGGGGGATGCCGTCATAAACACTCAACTCAAGCATTTTCGGGTCGATCATAATCAGGCGGCACTCTTCGGGCGTTAATTTATAAAGCAGCGACAAAATCATCGTGTTGATCGCCACGGATTTACCCGCGCCGGTCGTCCCCGCAATCAAAAGGTGGGGCATTTTGGCGAGGTTGGCTACGATCGGTTCCCCACCAATATCCTTACCCAAAGCAAGCGGCAATTTCATGCTGGAATCGCCGAAATCCCGCGCCGCAAGAATTTCGCGCAGCACAACCATTTCACGGTTTACGTTGGGCAACTCGATCCCAATAACCGAGCGACCAGGTACGGTGGAAACACGGGCGGAAAGCGCTGACATTGAGCGCGCAATATCATCCGCAAGGCCGATAACACGGCTGGCTTTCAAACCGGGCGCAGGCTCAAGTTCATACATTGTGACAACTGGGCCGGGACGTACGGCGACGATTTCGCCTTTCACGCCATAATCATCCAACACATTTTCAAGCATCCGCGCGTTTTCTTCGAGCGCTTCATCCGACAAAATGTGGCGCTGAACCGAACCTGGGCTGGCCAAAAGCGAGAGGGGCGGTAACTCAAACTCGGTCGCAGATTCGTCAAATTGCAACGCAGGTTGCGCCTCGGCTTGGGCCTGACGCGAAGGTAGGATCGGTTTGCGTGCCCCGTGTTGAACCATAGGTTTTGTGATCGGCGCAGAAGGAAGTTGGGGTGCGGCCACTCTGGCAACAGGTGGCGGCGTCGGGGCGATATCAGGCGTAATCTGCGGTTCTACCTCCTGCGGATACTCATAGGTATCAGTCTCTAACACGGCCTCTTCGGTTTCGTATTCTGCAAAATTTTCGACCGCGGTAGGAGAGTTCAAAACCAAGGGGGCCGGTTTTTGGGATCGTAGCATTTTGGGCTCTGCCCGAACACTGGCACGCGGCGCATGACGCACACGAGACTTGATGATCTCAGAAATTCGCGCTTTGATTCGAGCCTCGTCGTCCATATCGCCCGACGCCTCAACCTTGGCAGCGGGCATGTCTTGAACAGGCGCAGGGCTACGTTTTTTCAGCAAAGGTACGCGCGCAAACAAACCCGGTTTAGGAGCAGGCGCCGCATGTGTCGGCGCAACCATAGGGGCGGGAGCGGCCAAGACCTGTGCGGGTTCTTGGATGTCACGTGCAGGGGCGGCACGCGATTTAGGTGCCGAAAGAACAGGTTCCGCACGCACAACCTGCGCCGGCCGATGAGCTTGTTGAGGGCCAGCAACCACGGGCTGTACGTGAAGATCACCGTCTAGATGCTCTTCGAAAACCGCGTCTTCCTCCGCAATGCGAGCCGCCATTTCACGGCGCTCGTTCCGGCTCTCTTGAACACGTTTCGCGGCCAGAACAGCTTCATTCGCACCACGCCCCATGAGGGTCATTAGGCGCGCGTACCCCATGATCAAACCCACGAGGAGGAACCGGCCGATAACGCGCAACTCAGGTTTAGTGAAGCCCAACACAAAGACAGCAGCCCCCAACATTGCCACACCAGAAACCAGCGAAAACAGTTTGAAACCGACCGTCGTTGTAACGCCAACTGCGTTGAGCAATCCTCCGGACACCATTTCACCGAACATACCGCCCAACCCAAAGCTGTGATCCCAGCTTACGGATGGCGCGTAAGTTTCGGCATGAACCGAAAAAATCGCAATCCAAATCGGTAGGAAAATCAACCGTGAGATAGCGCGCTCTTCGCCTTGATGCGCCGCAAATCGCACGCCCCAAACAAGCATCGCAATGGGAACACCCCAACTCGCGACGCCTGCGATAATGAAAAGTGGCGACGCGATCGCCGCACCAAAGCCACCCAACCAGTTTTGGATCGGGGCGCTTGTGGCGGAAAACCAACTTGGGTCCGTGGGTGAGTAAGACGCAAGTATCAACGTCGTCAAAAGGCCTGCAACGACCATTGCGACACCAATGAGTTCTTTGCCGCGTCTTTCGATGGCGGCCGTTACATTGGAGTCCAACAATGGGTCTCGTTGCCGTGTTTGATACGCCATACTCTACTATCCTTCGCTATAGATACAGTTTCGGATCTTCTTCAGACCCGCCCGCACCTCTTCTTTTGGGGCCACGAGGGCGACACGAATGTAGCCCTGACCCGGATTATGTCCGTTAACGTCGCGACTAAGATAAGCACCGGGAAGAACCCGTACACCCGTTTCGCGCCAAAGCTTTAACGCTGCAGCCTCGCCATCCTCAACCGGAAGCCAAAGGAAAAAACCGGCTTCGGGAGATTCGTAATTTTCGATGCCGTCGAATATTTCATCTGCAATATCGAATTTTTCCGCATAGAGCTTTCGGTTCGCAACTACATGTGCCTCATCATCCCAGACTTTTGCGGCCGCCATTTGAAGTGGCAGAGGCAAAGGGGCGCCAGAATAGGCCCGAAGTAAGCTCAAACGCGCCATCGTCTCTGGGCCACCCGCAATAAATCCAGACCGCAAACCAGGCAGGTTTGATCGCTTCGATAAGGAGTGAAAAATCACGACGCGTTCGGGATCAGCACCCATTTCTGCAGCAACTTGAAGTACACCAACCGGTGCATCAACCCGATATATTTCGGAGTAACACTCATCCGCTAGAATTTGAAAATCATACTTCTCGGCAAGGGTAATCAGTTCTTTCCAATAGGCGCGACTTGCGACTGCACCCTGTGGATTAGACGGCGAACAGATATACGCGAGGGCCGTACGACGAAGAGTTTTAGGCTCTAATCCAGCGTAATTCGGCATATATCCCGTCTCACGCTCGGCAGAAACATAAATGGATTCCGCGTTCACTGAAATCGCGCCAATCCCGTAAACTTGATAAAACGGGTTGGGAATGAGCACGACCGGAATGCCGTTTTTATTTTCAGGACAAAGCGCCATCGCCGCGTTGTAAAGCCCTTCCCGTGAGCCATTCACAGTCATAACCTGAGAACTGGGCAAGGCAACATTATATCGCCGCTCAATCCATCCAGCGATCGAGGCCAAGAGTTCTGGCGCTCCATCATTTGGAGGATATCGGTTAAAACCCGCAGCATTTTCAGCGATTACGTCGGTGACAAAGGGTGGGAACGGATGTGTCGGCTCGCCGATGGTCATAGCAAATGGCTCGCCGCCGGGTGCGTGCGAGTCCAATAGCGTTCTTAAACGCGGAAATGCGTATTCTGGCAGATTCGAAAACCGCTCTGGAAAAACCATATATGCCTCAATGTCGGGATCATAAGCGCCCCGTATGTTTCGAGACTACCTGTGCAAAGGGATTTGGTCCAGAAAAACGCCGTTGTTATCCGCAGCTTGGCCATATGCATGTGGCATTTAGGTCAGCCTATTGAGCAAGTGCAATTTCCGCAGCACGCCCAATTCTAAGCAACGCCTCTTCGCCCATGGGCTTTCCCATCAACATAAATCCAGCCGACGCCACACTTGTGGGCAACGTTAGAGCCGATAGTCCAAGCAAATTCCCAATTCTGGTATTTCGCAATGCCAGTAAATTCCGTGAAGAATAGTATGAATGGTCCGAGAGAAGACGTTTTTGGTTTGGCGGAAGGATCGGAGCCGTGGGTAGGACAATCGCGTCATACCCCGCCATTTCCAAATTCCACTTTGCGCGAATTTCATCAATCTTGCGCCAACCTGCAACAAAGTCGGATGCGAGAAAAGTTGCTCCGCTTCGGAAACGCTCTAGAATTTCAGGAAACATTTTCTCGGGGGTGGCTTCGATAACGTCCTTCCATGTCCCATACGCCTCGCTAGAAAACAGTATAGGGGAGAGCGCCATCGCCTCATGCAATTCGGGAAAAATGACATCCTCAACCTGTGCGCCATTCGAATTTAGGCGAGTTAGAGCCTGATTAAAACCAAGAGCCGGCTTATCTTCCACGTCCGCTTGCGCAATGGTTTGCAGCACACCTAGACGAACATTTCCAAGCCCCACGCCCCCAAGGTCAACAGGTTTTCGCCCCTCAATGAGCGCCAAAGCCTGCGCCGCATCCTCAACCGACCGACACAGTGGTCCCACGGTATCAAACCGCTCACAAAGAGGCACGACGCCTTTACAAGAGATCCGCCCAGATGTGGTTTTAAGGCCGACCAGATCGTTCCAAGCGGCCGGAATCCGTACTGACCCTCCCGTATCAGAACCAAGCGCAATAGGGGCAAGCCCATAAGCCACCGATGTCGCAGCCCCCGACGAACTTCCACCGGGGACAGCCTCCGCATCATTCACACAGGGAGGGGTTTCCTTCACTGGGTTTAGCCCAAGTCCCGAGAACGCCAGCTCGGACATATGCGTTTTTCCAAGGCAAACAGATCCGCCAAACGTTGCGGCCTTCAGGACTTCGGCATCGCTTTCAGGCACACGGCCAGCGAGTAAATCGCTTCCCGCTTCGGTCGCCACCCCTGCACTGTCAAAAAGATCTTTCCAACTGACGGGTACACCGTCCAACAGACCCAAACGCGCCCCAATTCGTGCCCTTTTTGCCGATTCCGCAGCTTCGGCCAACGCGCGTTCGCGTGTTACCTGTGTATAGATCTTGGCGCTTAGAGGGTGCGTATTAATGGCATCAAGATAGCATTGCGTGAGTTCAACGGGATGAACATCACCGCTCCCAATCGCTCGCCCCAAATCCGAGGCCGTCGCTTTTAGCCAATCCATTTTTCCACCCCTAATACCATATTTGCAATTTGCGACTCTAGCGACGACCGACCACATGGACAATCCCGCTAAAAGCGCCAATATACCTGTATGAAATTTGATTCCGATATCCTGATTGTAGGCGGCGGGCTTAACGGCGCGTCAATGGCTTTGGCCCTCGCTCAAGGTGGGATGAGTGTCATCCTCGTAGACGCCCTCCCAACCCAAGTTCGAAAAGCGAATGATTTTGACGGGCGCGGGTATGCGTTGGCGTTGTCCTCACAAAAACTAATGAGCGCTTTGGGCGTTTGGTCGGGGATCGCGCATCATTCCCAACCAATCTTGGATGTAAAAGTCACCGATGGGCGCGCGGGCGAAGGTCCTTCTCCATTTGTGCTGCACTTTGATCATCGTGAACTCGAAGAAGGCCCCATGGGGTATATGATTGAGGATCGCTTCTTAAGGTTCGCACTTTTGGATGCGCTGGAAAAAGAACCCAGAATAGAGACTATTTCGGGTGAAACCGTTGTTTCCCAAGAACAGACGGCAACCGGTGCCACTGTGACATTAGCCTCAGGAAAAACTCTTGCTGCCCGCCTCCTCATTGGTTCGGATGGCAAAAAAAGCCAGACCTCAGAGCGAGCAGGAATTACCAGAGACAACAAAGATTACGGCCAGACCGCCTTGGTTGCCGCCGTTGCGCATGACCTGCCACACGAGGGCTGTGCACATCAGTTTTTCATGCCGTCGGGGCCGCTGGCGATTTTACCCCTTCCGGGAAATGTTTCGTCCATTGTCTGGAGCGAAACGCACGAGAATGCCGATAGGATCAAGGCGCTCTCGGACGCCGATTTTCTGGAAGAGTTGCGCCCAAGGTTTGGGAGTTTTCTGGGAGATATTTCGTTGGCAGGTGGAAGGTTTTCCTATCCCCTTACCCTTTCGGTCACCCCAAAAATGGTTGCCCAACGTTTGGCCCTCATTGGAGACGCGGCACATGCGGTGCATCCAATCGCGGGCCAGGGTCTCAACCTTGGCTTGAGAGATGTCGGCGCATTAGCGCAAGTAATTATAGAAGCCAAACGTCGCGGAGAAGACTTCGGTGCCTCTGATGTTTTGGCGCGGTATCAACAATGGCGACGCTTTGATACGGCAGCCCTTGCGGGTGCGACAGACGGATTCAACGCTTTATTTTCAAACGATAATTCTGCGCTTCGGGCCGTAAGGGATTTGGGACTAGGTTTGGTCAATGCCATTCCGGGTGCGCGGCGACGCTTAATGCGCGAAGCTGCGGGCCTAACGGGAGACGTTCCCAAACTGCTGCAAGGACGCCCGATTTAATCGAGTTCGCGCGCCTCATCAATTAACATTACAGGAATGCCATTGCGGATCGGAAAGGCCAGATTGGCCGGTTTTGAGATGAGCTCCGCATTTTTGGCGTCGTAGTCGAGCCGCGCTTGCGTCAGAGGGCACACCAAGCTTTCGAGCATTTTCGGGTCAAAAAATCCTTCATTTGTCATTGTATTTGTTCCTTCTGTGACCCTGCATGAATGGCCATTTCCATCAAAGCCTGAAGCGTTTCTCGACGTGCTTTCAAATCCACAGCTTCCAATAGTGCTTGCTTCTCTTCTGGCTCAAATGGACAGAGCATCGACAGGGAATTGATCAACAATTCGTCCTCGGCTCCCGACAAATTTTCCCAATCGGTTTCCAATTCTTGCATATGAAAATACTTTTGAAGCAACGGAATAAAATCATCCCGCGGAAACTCTGGATCATGCTCTGGTCCAGCCACATCTCGTTCGAAACCCGTCCAGCTTGGCGTCGTGACTAAGTAGGGTTTAAAACTCTCGCGAACGTCCAAAGGTCGGTACCGTGACACACCCGAAAGTGTAATCATGTACCGCCCATCGGCAGTTTCTGAAAAACCGACGATCCGACCGGCGCAGCCAACATTCTGATACGTCGTTTCGCCTTTACCTTTCTCGGTCTGGATGAGGCCGATCATACGGTCATCCGTCTTTAGGCAATCATCAACCATCGCCAAAAAACGCGGCTCAAAGACTTGCAGAGGCAGCCTCCCGCGCGGAAGGAGCAGCGCCCCATCAATTGGAAAGAGCGGTAAGGTCTCTGGAAAATTGACGGGCAATTTCATTGTTTTGAACTCGCTCCGGTTTTCGATTACACAAAAATCATTGAGGACAGTTTGCGCCGCCCATTCAGAGCGATCGGATCTTTCATGTCCAAGGCATCAAAAATGGTAAACATTTGAGATTTGGCAGCGCCGTCGTTCCAGTCTCTATCCCGCCTGAATAGCTCCAAAAGAGCTTCCACAGCCCCTTCGGTATCACCTGCAGCAAGTAGCGCTGTGGACAGATCGAAACGGGCCTGATGATCGTCTGGATTGGCCTCCACAGCGGCAGAAAGCTCAGTTTCCGGACCTGCGTTTGCTGCTTGCTTCGCTAAATCAACTTTCGCCCGTACCGCTTCAATAGCTTTACTCTCGGATATTTCCGCCGGAATACCGTTTAGCACAGCCTCGGCCTCTTCTACTTCGCCAAGCGCCAAATGGCACTTAATAATACCCGCAAAGGATGGCACATTCATGGGATCCTCTTCGGTGATCGCTACGAATGTTTGCAGGGCATCGTCAAATTCGCCAGCTTCAAACATTGCCTCGGCAGCCTCGACCGCATCTGCGAGTCCACCATCGGGCGCACCAGGCCCCATTGCAGCGATACGCTCAACAAACTGGTCAATCTCACTGGGGGGGAGTGCCCCCTGAAATCCGTCCACTGGCTGTCCTTGCCAGAAAGCATAAACTGTAGGGATGGATTTAATCTGTAATTGAGCGGAAATTCCGGGGTTTTGGTCAACGTCGACCTTTACCATTTTGACGGCGCCCTCAGCTTTGGTCACCGCAGCTTCGAGTGCTGGCCCAAGTGTTTTGCACGGGCCGCACCACGGCGCCCAGAAATCAACTATGATCGGAACCTCTTTGCTGGCTTCGATCACATCTTCCAAGAAGTTGGCCTCAGAAGACTCCTTGACTAGGGTCTCATCCGTAGGTTCGGCGGGCGCATCTGTTTTTCCAAATTCAAGCATCGATCACAATCCAATTAACGTCATTTCTATCTATATGGGGGTTGCGACCCTAAAGGTCAAAGGTTGCAAAGACTGGCGCGTGGTCGCTCGGCTTCTCCCACCCGCGCGCGTCGCGTGCAATTCGACTGCTGTGACCCGCGCTTTTAATATCGCCCGTCGCCCAAATGTGATCCAAACGACGCCCTTTGTCTGCCTCCGACCAGTCTTTGGCCCGATAGCTCCACCAGCTATAGACTTTACCGTCTGGAATATCGGCCCGCGTCACATCATGCCAATCGCCAGATTCACGGGCCTCTTCGAATTTTTCAACTTCGATCGGCGTATGGCTCACCACTTTCAGAAGTTTTTTGTGATCCCAAACATCGTCTTCCCGTGGGGCAATATTCAAATCTCCGACCAAAATGGACTTTTTCGGCATATTGGCGCGGAAATCATCCCGCATATCAGCGAGGTAATCGAGCTTTTGACCGAATTTCTCGTTTACCAAACGATCGGCCACGTCGCCGCCCGCTGGCACATAGTGGTTATGAATCGTTACGCCATTTTCGAGTTTCGCCGCCACATGTCGTGCGTGCCCAAGATTGGCGAAATCGTGCATCCCGACCAACTCAAGCGGAAGGCGCGAAAGGATCGCGACCCCATTATACCCCTTTTGGCCGTTTGCCACCATATGCGTATAACCAAGCGCGTGAAAAGCCTCGGTCGGAATTTTATCCACAGGGCTTTTACATTCCTGCAAGCACAAAATGTCCGGCGCCTGTTCCTCAAGTAATTTCAGTACGATAGGTTCACGAAGGCGCACAGAATTGATATTCCAGGTGCAGAGAGTAAAAGACATGTAGCGCTCCAAAATTTTCGTTTCCCAAGAATAGGGCGGAGCTGACGGAATAACCACCCAAAAGGATTTCTCGAAGCCGTAACCGCCGGATTTCGAGTTTACTCCTGCAAGTTCTATGCAATTACCTTGCCTTTTGTTTCCGAATATTAACCAAAATAACGGCTAATGCCCCTTTGTTGCCTCAAAGGCCTCCAATTTTCACCTTGAATCCTTGCTAGAAATGCACGTGATCAGGACGAATGGGAAAAAACATGCCAATACTCTATACGTTAGCAGACGATCAAATTTCGGTATCCGGAGGCGAATCCCTTTCCGGCATTAGCCAAGGTGACGGGACCCACTTGATTGGGGAAACGATCACCTTGAATTCCAAATTTTGGGAAACCATAGACATCACCGATGGAAACGGGTCATTCGACGATAACGATGAAGGCCAGTCGCTGAGCGAGGATATAACTTACGCCGGTACGGACTATAACGCGGGCGCGATTATTGAGGCTGAATTCCAGTTCCAGGTCCAAGATCCCGATGGAAACAATTACACCATAATTGCGATGAACATTCGGGAACCTGGTGATACTAATACTTACGGAACGATCGAAGGTTTGGCTTTTATCGGTCCGGTTGGTGGGTTTCCACCTGTTGGGGTTCCTCTTACGGTTATTTCTGCATCTGAGGGGCCAACGCCAGGTGTTACAAACTACGAAGACTACGCGTCCCCCGCCTGTTTCACACCCAAAACTTTAATCGAAACCGCCAGCGGTCCCCGCGCGATTGAGACGCTTTCACCTGGTGACTTGGTGGAGACATTGGACCACGGGCTAAAGCCCCTGCGCTGGAAGGGCGAAGTCAAGTTTTCGCGTGATGAGTTAGCATTATACCCTGTGTTTGAGCCTGTTTTGATTCAAAAAGGGGCTCTTGGGAATGGCGTACCAAAGCGTGATCTTCTCGTCTCGCCACAGCATCGTGTATTGATTTCCGATTGGCGTGCCGAACTGTTTTATGGCGAGGACGAAGTCTTGGTTGCAGCCAAGCATTTGGTGAACGGTACGACGATTTCTCGGCACCTCCCAACCGACGGCGTTACTTATATTCACCTACTATTTGACCATCACGAAGTTATCTTCTCCGAAGGTTTACCTTCAGAAAGCTTTCTGCCTGGCGCGGAAGTATGTGAAGGAATGGCCGCCGAAGTTCAGAATGAACTCTATGCGTTGTTTCCAGAACTTGAGGAGGATTGGAGCGCATTCAGTGCCGCCAAACCGAGCCTAAAAGCCTATCAAGCCGCACCGTTATTTGCATAAAAAAACCCGGGCACAAGGCCCGGGCAAGTCAACAGGGAGGTGCGACTTAACCCAGTCGCCGGGAACTTTTAGGAGGCGAGGCGATACCCGCCGCTTTCGGTAACAAGAAGACGCGCATTGCTTGGATCAAGCTCAATTTTCTGCCGCAGACGATAGATATGTGTCTCTAACGTGTGGGTTGTGACCCCTGCGTTATAGCCCCAAACCTCATGCAACAAAACATCCCGCGCTACGACACTGCCCGTGGCGCGGTACAAAAACTTAAGGATGTTTGTTTCCTTTTCGGTCAGGCGCACCTTCTTTTCGTCCTCGGTAATCAACATTTTGACCGCGGGCTTGAATGTATATGGACCCAGTTGAAAAACCGCATCTTCGCTCTGTTCGTGCTGGCGTAATTGCGCCCGAATACGGGCCAAAAGGACGGGAAACTTGAACGGCTTGGTGACGTAATCATTTGCACCTGCGTCGAGTCCAAGGATCGTATCCGCGTCGCTATCATGCCCGGTAAGCATCACAATCGGGCATTTAATCCCTTGCTTGCGCATCAAGCGACACAGTTCACGGCCATCGGTATCAGGTAGGCCGACGTCCAATATCACCAACTCATAAATGGCTTCTTTGGCTTTCACCATCGCCGTAGCACCCGAATCTGCCTCGAAAACATCAAAGTCTTCGGTCATAACCAATTGCTCTGAAAGAGCTTCACGTAGGTCGTCATCATCGTCGACCAGTAGTATTTTCTTGAGCGCTACCATGGGGAAACCTCCGTTGCTTGTGATAAGAGTTGTTCCTCTGAGAGGCGCAAAACAAGAGGCTGGCAGGAATAATCACGGTGACGTGTGGAAAACCAGCCTTATGTTTCAATTCCCACCCAGAATGGTTACATATCAGATGAATGTTGTAACAGAGTTTTGCGAATGCCCCTGACCCCAACCCTCTCCGAGCGGCTTGCCCGTGCCCGTGCAGACCTTCGAATGGGCGCACCAATCGTCCTATCCAAAGCCGGCGAGTCGGCACTTGTCATTGCGTCAGAAACATTGACCCCTGCCCGCCTTTCGGACCTTCGCGAATTGAGCGTGCCTCTTCTTTTGGCCATAACAACCCGCAGAGCCGAGACACTCAAGGCGCGCGCTTATGACTCGCAAGTTGCACGAATAGTCGTTCCGAGCGATGCCGACACAAAATGGATATATGCGGTTGCCGATCCAGAAAACGACCTGAGAGCGCCGATGAAAGGGCCCCTCAAAACCCTTCGCGAGGGCGGAAGTTGCATTGCAAAATCCGCAATCGGGTTGGCCAAGGCCGCGCGATTACTGCCGTCCGCCGTTCTATTGCCAATTGAAAACGGCCTCGCGTTCGCCCACGAAAACGATTTAACCCATGTGCCCCTTGAGGACGCTGAAGCGGAAATTGATGCAATGTCGCCTCTTACTTTGGTAGCTTCGGCACGCGTCCCCCTAGAGGTTTCCGAAGCGGGGCGCCTGCATGTTTTCCGCCCACTTGATGGCGGTGAAGAGCATTATGCCGTGGAAATTGGTCGCCCAGATCGTGGGAAACCCGTGCTCTCTCGCCTGCATTCTGCGTGTTTTACGGGTGACCTTATCGGCAGTTTAAAATGCGACTGTGGTCCGCAGCTGCGCGCAGCTCTTGCAGCGATGGGCGAGAATGGGGCGGGTGTTTTGCTCTATCTCAATCAGGAAGGGCGCGGGATTGGTCTTGCCAATAAAATGCGCGCCTATTCCCTTCAAGATCAGGGGTTTGACACTGTTCAGGCCAATCATCGCCTTGGATTTGAGGATGATGAGCGCGACTTTCGCATTGGCGCGGAAATCCTAAAACGCATGGGGTTTCAAAGCGTTAACCTCCTCACGAACAACCCTGCTAAAGTTGAAATGATGCAGGCGAACGGCATTCAAGTTGTCGAACGCGTGCCGCTGAAGGTTGGCGAAAACGCACATAATCACGCCTATCTTGCGACGAAAGCCGCAAAATCCGGGCATCTGCTGTGAAGCCATCCGACCTTGTCGTGACCCGTTGGGGGGCGCGGTTTATGGGGCGGCGTATTCCCTGCTCCATCGGGAAAGGCGGTTTTGTCGCCAATAAACGTGAGGGGGATGGCGGGACGCCGAGACAGGAAATGCGTCTAGTTGGAGGAGGATTCCGACAGTCGCGGCTTCGACGGCCACACGTTCCATTTCCAATGGATGCGATCGGCCCAGCCGATATATGGTCGGACGACTCGCGTGATCCAGAATATAATAGCCGAAAAACTCAACGGTTTTATAAATTTAGCCACGAGACGTTGTTCCGCGCCGACCCCCTATATGATGTGGTTTTATACACGGATTACAATTACCCACAGGCTACCCCCGGATTGGGGTCGGCAATTTTTGTGCACCAATGGCGGAAACCGCGGCACCCGACCGAAGGGTGCATCGCTTTTTCACGGCAGAATTTGCAATGGATATTGGCGCGATGGGCGCCCAATAGCAGAATTGTAGTAAAGGCCTAGTTGTAGCTGCGCGCGCCGAAAATTGCAGAACCAACTCTGACGTAGGTTGCGCCTGCTTTTATGGCAACTTCGAAATCGCTGCTCATCCCCATCGAAAGCTCAGATAACTGATTTCGTGCCGCTATTTCCGCTAGTAAGGCGAAGTGCAGGTTTGGATCTTCGTCAACGGGGGGAATGCACATGAGGCCAACGAGCGGCAAACCAAGCCCTACGCACATTGCGATAAAACCGTCCGCCTCGTCGACGGAGACACCCGCCTTTTGCTCTTCTGCGCCTGTATTGACTTGGACAAACAGTTTCGGGCAGTGACCAACCTCTTTGGTTAGTCGCGCGAATGTGGTGGCGAGTTTTGGGCGATCCAGGGTGTGGATAGCATCAAAAAGCTCCATCGCTTGACGGGCTTTGTTTGTTTGGAGAGGGCCGAGAAGATGCAATTCCACAGGACCGTATTCCGCGCGTAGGTCAGGCCATTTTCCGGCGGCCTCTTGCACTTTGTTTTCGCCAAAAATCCTGTGCCCCTGATCTAGAACTGCGCGCACGCGCTCAAGTGGTTGCACCTTGGAAACCGCAATAAGCTTGGTGGATCCAGTAGGACGTCCAGCACTAGATTCTGCGGACTGAATTTTGGAAAGGGTGTTTTTCAGAGACATAATATGGCCTTTTGAGTTCACCCCAATGAGCCACAGTCTGGACAAAAAGAAAAGAGCGGACCGAAGCCCGCTCTTTCCAATTCACAATAATCCGGATGGATTAGAAGTTGAATTTGATACCAAGGTCACCAACTGTGTATGTGTCAGCGTCGTTGATTGGGCTCACGCTAGCGATACCGCCGGCAAGTGTAGCACCGCCACCGAGGTCGTATGCAGCACCAAGGCCGTAGGACTCAGAGGTAGTATCGAAGTCCTGAAGGTCTTTCTTAGTGTAGAAAGCAGTTACAGTCGTCGCACCAGAAGTCCAGTCACCGGAAACAGCGTACTGTTGAACGTCGCCGAAGCCAGCCCATTCGCCTTGAAGGTAAATACCTTTAACGCCCCATGTACCGTTAGTCCATTGAGCACCAAGAACCCAATCGCTCGCGTCGCCTGTACCAGCAACGTCGTTCGTAGCTTCATAACCACCAGCGATTGTAAGGCCATTGTCGTTAGACCATTTAGCACCAACCGAGTAGGACTGACCTACTTCACCAACAGCTGGAAGAAGCTGACCTGGAACGGAAACAGTACCGATTTGGGTGCCGATTTGGCCGATACCAACGTAGAATACTGTGGAACCCGCTGCGTACTCATAAAGAGCCGAAGGAGTTGGGTACAGTGTATCGTTGCTGCCGTCGCCATTCACATCAGTACCGGAGTTGAGGTACGTGATTTCGTTGATGTCGCTCAAGTTTGTGTAACCGATACCGGAAACTTGACCAACAGCAGCTTTAGCAGCGCCGTCAACGTCGCCCATGGAGAGCTTACCGAAAGAACCGGAGATGAATACGGAACCAGCGCGACCAGCAGAACCGCCACCAGAGTTGTCAGCGCGGATGAAACCACCGAAAGACAGACCGTTGTCAGTTTCGCCGGATGCGGAGAAACCGATACGAATACGGCTGCTAATTTTGATGTTGGAATCGCCAGGAAGACCGAAAGTGTCACGGTCATCGTATACCAAACCCATGCGGCCGTCACCGGATACGGAGATGTCAGCGGCTGCGACGCCAGCGGTTGCAACGAGTGCAGTCGTAGCAATAAGAAGATTTTTCATTTCGTTTTTCCCTTGTAAGAGATTAAAGAGTGCACCTCAATTCAGGGAAATCCGAACTGAGTATGCTGTTCAATCGCCTTTCGGCTCCGGTTTTGCAAGTTCCCGATGCATCGCTTTAACAAACCCTTTAAGGCTGATGCAGGTTTGCCACAGTCAATTTTCAGCTTCTTTGGGGACTCCAAACAGGGCGAACGATATTGTTCTCTTTATAGTATGGCTTAAAAAACTGAAAAACCTTGCTCCGCCTTTGGTGGTTGGTTACTAAATCCCCTGAAGCAATAAGGGGAAGCCAAAATGGTAGCGAGCAAATTTTTCAAATGGTTTTCATCGATTCTTTTGGTCGTGGGCATTTCCGCATGCGATTCTGAGCCAATCCCTGAGCGATCCCCTTTCCAAGAGAGTTATGAAGACACGCCACCCAGCACTGTTTGGGATATTTTTGCCAACAACACGGATCCAAACACCCAAATTGAGGTGAATAAATATCTTTGGAATGCGGCGCTTGAGATTCTCGACTTCTTGCCCGTTCAGGATGTCGATCCCTTTTCAGGCATTTTCATCACGGGATACGGCACACCTCCGGGTGGCAGCCAATCCTATCGCGCTGCCGTTTATATCCAAGACCCTGCTTTGGATGCGCGTTCTCTTAATGTCGCCCTTCAATCGAGCGGAGGTCGCGCAGTTTCTGCCGAAACCCAGCGTGCGATCGAAGACGCTATTCTTACGCGGGCGCGCCAACTTCGGTTGCGCGACAGCAATCTCTAATCTTGGAAGGCGCTTGCCGACCTAACCCGTCATTCGCATACGTCGAGCCCTGCAACCCGCAGAAGAGCTCGGCGTTTTGCACGTAAAGGACTCATTCATGTCACGCTATATCGCCTCCGAAATCGAACCCAAATGGCAAAACGCTTGGGACGAGGCCGAAATATTCCTCGCCAAACGCGACCCTGCGAAGGAAAAATACTACGTCCTCGAGATGTTCCCCTACCCGTCTGGGCGTATTCATATGGGTCACGTGCGGAATTATACGATGGGCGACGTGGTTGCGCGGTATAAAGCGTCGTGTGGTTTCTCGGTCTTGCACCCAATGGGCTGGGACGCCTTCGGAATGCCCGCCGAAAACGCTGCTATGGCGATTGGTGGCCATCCAGCCGATTGGACCTATCAAAACATCGCCGACATGCGGGCCCAAATGAAGCCCTTGGGCCTTTCGATTGACTGGACCCGCGAATTTGCCACCTGTGATCCGGAATATTACGGCCAGCAGCAAAGCATGTTCATCGATTTCATGGGCAAGGGCCTTGTGTATCGTAAGGAAGCGGTTGTGAACTGGGATCCAGTAGACATGACAGTTCTGGCGAATGAGCAAGTGATTGATGGTAAGGGCTGGCGTTCCGATGCGCCCGTCGAGCGTAAATCACTAACACAGTGGTTCTTCAAGATTTCCGATCACGCCGACGAACTTCTGACTGCGTTGGATGATTTGGACAATTGGCCCGAGAAGGTCCGCACCATGCAGGCCAACTGGATCGGCAAATCGCGCGGCCTTGAGTTCGCCTTTGATTTGACCACCCCTCAAGGCGACATCAAAGACATTCCCGTTTACACAACCCGCCCCGATACATTGATGGGCGCGAGTTTCGTTGGCATTTCCGCCGATCACCCGCTGGCCCAAGCGCTCGAAGGCGACAACCCTGCGTTGGCCGCCTTTACCGCAGAATGCCGCAGCCTTGGCACGTCAGAGGCCGACATGGAAAAGGCCGAGAAGCGTGGCTTTGATACTGGCCTAAAAGTGCGCCACCCGCTCAACCCTGATTGGGAATTGCCGGTTTGGGTCGCAAATTTCATTCTAATGGACTACGGCACTGGTGCGGTCTTCGGTTGCCCAGCGCACGATCAACGCGATCTCGATTTCTCGCGCAAGTATGACTTAGCCGTCACCAACACCTTCTTTGCACTGGATGATGAGGCACCCGTTGGCAACACAGCCCTCACCCCGCTCAAATCCGAAAAAGTGCGCTGGGTCGACCACTTCGCAGGCCTCACCGAGGCCACAGGCGAAGAGGCCGTGGCTAAAACCATCGAATTCATGGAAGCGAAATCCCTCGGCAAAGGCGTCACCAAATTCCGCCTGCGCGATTGGGGCCTAAGCCGTCAACGCTATTGGGGATGCCCGATTCCGGTTGTGCATTGCCAAGCCTGCGGTGTCGTCCCTGAGAAAAAGGAAAACCTGCCGATTGAATTGCCCAAGGATGTCAGCTTTGACCTCCCCGGCAATCCGCTCGACCGTCACCCGACATGGCGCAACTGTTCCTGCCCGAAATGTGGCGCGGATGCCCTGCGCGAAACCGATACAATGGATACGTTTGTCGATAGCTCTTGGTATTACGCGCGTTTCACTTCGCCCAATTCTCCAACACCGACGAATGCCGAAGACGCAGCCTATTGGATGAACGTCGATCAATACATCGGTGGGATCGAGCACGCGATTCTTCACCTTCTCTATGCGCGCTTCTTTGCACGCGCGATGCAAATCTGTGGTCACTTACCCGAAAGCGCGATTGAACCCTTCAACGCGCTCTTTACGCAAGGGATGGTAACGCACGAAATCTACCAAACTCTCGATGGGAATGGGCGCAAAGTCTATCACCTGCCCGAAGATGTGACCGACGGAAAATTGGCCGATGGCACCGAAGTCGAGATTATCCCCTCGGCGAAAATGTCGAAATCCAAAAAGAACGTGGTTGATCCAGACGACATTATCACAAGCTTTGGCGCCGATACCGCCCGCTGGTTCGTCATGTCCGACAGCCCGCCCGAGCGCGATGTCGAGTGGACCGCCGCTGGCGCTGAGGCTGCCTCAAAACACCTCGGTCGCGTTTGGCGACTGGCGGATGAAAACCGACAGAGCGCCGAGGAGGCGGCTGCCGACGGCAGCTCCGACGAGGCGCTCCTGCGAGCCACCCATAAAGCAATTGAGGCGATCACCGCCGGAATCGATGGATTCGCCTTCAACACGTCCGTCGCCCAGCTCTATGGCTTCACCAATACAGTTGCGAAATCCAAAGCATCTACTGCCGCGCGCCGCGAAGCCCTCAAGATCATGGCGCAACTGATGTCCCCCATGACGCCACACTTGGCCGAGGATATGTGGCAAATGCTCGGTGGCGAAGGCCTCGTTGCCCAAGCGCCATGGCCCAAAGCCGATCCCGCGCTTTTGGTCGACGATGTGGTGACGCTTCCGATCCAAGTTAATGGCAAACGCCGCTCCGAAATCACGGTACCTGCGGACATGCCCAAAGAAGAGGTTGAAAAACTGGCTTTGGCGGATGAAGCTGTGATCAGAATTCTTGAGGGGAAAGCCCCTAAAAAGGTCATCGTTGTACCAGGTCGGATTGTGAATGTTGTCGCTTAATCGCCGTTTCTTTTTTCTTTCCGCCACAGCCCTCGCATCGGGCTGTGGTTTTGAGCCGGTGTACGGCCCTACCGGCAGTGCCCAAGGTCTACGGGGATCTGTTCTCGTTGACGCGCCGATTGACAAAAACAGCTTTGACCTCACCAAACACCTCGAAGACCGCCTTGGTAGGGCAACCGATCCGCGCTTTGGCCTCTCATATCTGATTGAAACCAGCATCGACCCGCTTGGCATCACGCCGAACCAAGAAACCACGCGCTATAACGTGCTCGGTGAAGTTGCCTTCGCCCTACGCGACCTCAATACCCAGAATGTTCTCACCGAAGGCGTCGCCAAGAATTTCACAAGTTTCGGCGCCACATCCAACCCTGTCAGCACGCGTACCGCGAGTGAGGCGGCTTTTGAACGTCTCATGATCGTCCTTGGGGATGATATAACCGAGCATCTTATCCTCAATTCAGGGAGCTTCCTCCCGTGAAGCTTTCGCCGCGCGACGCAACCGGATATTTCACCAAGCCCGACCCGAAACGAACGGGCCTGTTGATTTACGGAGCGGACGCGATGCGTGTGGCCCTAAAACGCCAAGAAGTTATCTTGGCCCTGATTGGCCCCACTGGCGACGACGAAATGCGCCTCTTTCGGATTCCGGCTTCTGACATGCGCAAAGACCCCGCCATGCTTCTCGATGCCGTAAAATCCCAAAGCTTTTTCCCGGGTGCACGCGTGGCCTTTGTTGAGGGTTGCACTGATGCCCTTGTCAAACCCGTCGCCGCCGCCCTAGCGGAATGGCAACCCGGAGATGCGCAGGTCATCGTAACGGCCGGACAGCTCAAGGCCACATCCGCCCTGCGCAAGCTGTTCGAAGGGCACGGCAATGCCTATGCGGCAGGTATCTATGATGATCCTCCAAGCCGTGCGGAGATCGAAGCCGACTTGGCAAAAGTGGGTCTAACGCGGGTAAGTCCGGACGCAATGGAAGCCCTCACGGCGCTTTCCAAGGAAATCGGACCGGGAGATTTCCGTCAAACGATGGAGAAACTCGCTCTCTATATGCTGAGCAGTTCCGAGTCTGCGACTCCGCTAGATGTTGCCGCCTGTGCCCCCTCATCCACGGAGGCTGCACTCGACGATATTTTAAATATTGTCGCGGAAGGTCGCAGTGCGGAAATTGGGCCAATCATGCAAAAACTCGAAGCCCAAGGCGTTCAACCCGTTGGATTGTGCATTGGCGCGACACGACATTTCAGAACACTTCACGCAGCTAGCGCCGATCCGGGTGGACCGGCAGCAGGCATCGGCCGCCTGCGTCCCCCCGTTTTTGGGGCGCGTCGCGACCGTATGCTGCGCCAAGCCCAAAAATGGGGCACCCGTCGTTTGGAAGCCGCGCTCTCTATGCTCCTGGATACCGACCTTCAGCTACGCTCCACAAGTCGCGCGCCAACTATGGCGCTGGTGGAGCGCACTTTGGTGCGCCTCTCCATGCTTGGCGGCCTTAAGTAGCCGAATTAGAGCCGCTTTCGGCCCAACGAACCGCAGCTTCCGCCGCCAGTTTTCCAGTCGCTAAAGATGCTGTAATCAGATACCCACCCGTGGGCGCTTCCCAATCCAGCATTTCACCCGCACAAAATACACCTGGGCGGTTTTTAAGCATGAGATCCTCTGTCATCCCATCAAATTTCACGCCACCTGCCGTTGAAATAGCTTCGTCCAGCGGCCGAGGTCCTTTCAGCGGCACGGGAAGCGCCTTAAGCACTGAAATGAATGCATTGCCCGTTGGCAACGGGCGCGCAAACTCCTGTAGCAAAGCCATCTTCACAGGCGTTAAGCCTAAAACTTTGCGATAAAAGTTGGCCATACTCGTTTTGCCCTGAGGCCTTGCCAAGCGCTTGCGGATTTGATCGCCTGTAAGGTCGGGCAAAAGATCAAGCGTCAGGGTCTCTCCGTCGCGAAGCGCGGTAGACACGGTATAAATGCCGCCCCCTTCGAGTCCCGTGCGGGACACAACAATTTCCCCGCGATGGGTTTTGCCCGCAACAATCAATCCAACGGGCTTAACAGGGCTTCCGAAGTGGCGCTCCATATGCGACGACCAATCCACAACAAACCCCATGTTCGCAGGCTTGAATGGCGCAAGCGGCGTATCTATCCATTCGGACCACGCCCCATCAGAGCCTAATCTTGCCCAACTCGCGCCACCACAGGCCAAAATCGTTACATCCGCCTCAACCTCTTTGGCGCCTGCGCTTGTTTCAAACTGAAACGACGGACCCGCGCAACCAACCCATTTCCAGCCCAGTTCCAAAGTAACGCCCTTGCCCCCCATCCGTGCCAGCCACGTTCTAAGAAGTGGAGAAGCTTTCATCGATCTTGGGAATACACGGCCCGTTGAGCCAGTGAAAACAACCTGATTTAACCCCTGCGCCCACGCCATTGCTTCGCGGGGACCAAACGCGGTCATGGCAGATTTCAACGCTTCAGGCATGTCGCCAAAAGTCGCCAAAAACTGTTCATCCGTCTCGTTCTTGGTGATATTCAGACCAGACTTTCCCGCCATAAGAAGCTTGCGCGCGGGGCTTTTCTTGGTTTCTGCAACGGTGACAGAAAACCCCGAATCCGCCAATATTTCGGCCGCCATAAGCCCTGCTGGGCCTGCGCCGATAACCAATGCCGTTTTCATCTCGAAGATTCCTTTTCGCCGTTCGGGCAAGTTGATTTGATTGCAAAGGCAATCTCTGGCTTGGCAGATATCACGTCCGCGCAAAGGGATTCAACCGTCGTAAATAAATGCTCCCGAGAAACGACTTGGTCCACGAGGCCGTACGAAAAGGCCTGCTCGCTCGTCAGTTTTTGTCCGCATAGAAAAACAAGCTTCGTGCGTGACGGACCAATAAGGGTGGCCATGCGTTTGGGATCGGAGGGCTGTGGAAGGAAACCGTGCTTCATGACGGGATAAAAAAACCGCGCCTCCGGCACTGAAATCCGAATGTCACAGGCCAGCGCCATGCCAAAGGCGCCCCCCGCAATCGTCCCGTTTAGGGCGCATATCGTAAGGCCTCGCAAAGCGGCAATTTCTCCAGAAAGCTGCTCCCAAAGTAGGCTTTCAGCCAGACCTGCGCGGGCTTCGTCCAAATCGGCACCGGCGCTAAAAACAACTCCTGTCCCCGTAAAGACAACGGCTTTCGCATCCCGCGCTTGACGGACAATGCCGATCAGATTTTCCAGCATCTCGCGCGTTAGCGAGTTGGCTTTTTGGGGCCGATTGAGGGTTACCGTCCAAACGCCCTCTAGCTGGGAGACATCAATCATTGCGCTATTCCAGACCGAGAGTGGCGCGAAGTCCCGCCTCTCTAAGGGAAAGTTCCTGCCCCAAATGTGGGTCTGATGCGGGGGAACACATCCAAACGAGCGCCTTGGCAGGCCATTCGGCAGGGACGTGATCCGAGACGTTTAACTTACTGACCGGATTAATGCCGCTGGCTTTAATTTTGACCTGCATATCTGTCGCGACCGTTCCGGGAGAAAGGCCCATGACCCGCAAACCCGTTTCGTGGCCTTCCAAATGGGTTGCGCGCGTCAACATGAAGGTCGCCGCTTTGCCCGTGCAATAGGCGCTCCACCCTTCCATCGGACCATGCGCCGCACCCGACCCCACGTTCAAAATCGTACCCGCTTTGGCGGCAAGCATGTGCGGCATCACTGCACGGATACAATGATAGGCCCCTTTGACATTTATATCGATTGAGCGCGCCCATTCCTCTGGATTAGACTCGAAAAGGGAGCCAATAGGGTCGACGACTCCTGCGTTGTTGATCAAAATATCCACGGCCCCGAACCCCGCCTGAGCGGACACAATCGCCGCGGAAACTTCTGAAAACTGGCTCACGTCGCATTGGATCGCTAAGGCTTTCTCGCCAATCTCTTGTGCGATTTCGGCGATCGCATTCCCGCTTCTGGCAAGGAGCACAACATTTGCACCCGCCTGAGCAAACGCCCGCGCCGCCGCCGCGCCTATCCCGCGACTTGCCCCCGTAATTACAACTGTCTTTCCAGCAACACTCATGTTCTCTCCTCGCAAATTTTCTACAACTTAAACCAATGCAATTTTCAAAGAAAGGCCCAGTGCCGCTTGCGAATTTAGGCGCTTCAGTACAATGTATTCCCAAGCAATTTTTGAATCGAAGGAATCACAATGACATATTTGAAAATAATTAGCGTTGCGACGGCGACATCGGCCCTGTTGAGCAGTGCTGTGTTTGCAGATGTGACCTCTGAGCAAGTTTGGAACGACCTCAAAACCACCTACGAAAATCTCGGCTATTCAATGGACGTCGGCAGCGAGAGCCAAGACGGCGAAACATTGAACATTGCGGACATTGTCTTGACCGTACCCGTCGAAGATGACGAGTCTGTTGTTGTGACTGGCCTGTCGTTCGGATTTGAGCAACTCTCCGACGGCACTGTTTCCATCCACATTCCTGACGAGCTTCCGATTATGGCGGAAGTTGATGACGTGGTCGTCACGCTTATTTTGACATCCCAAGACATGAGCATCATCGCAAGTGGCGACGACACAACAACCAATTATGATTTCTCGGCTACAACCTATGCCCTTGCCCTCAAGGACATCAAGCAAGGTGATGTTGCGTTTTCCCCAAAAGCGCTGGTGACCTTCAGCGAATTGGCAGGTTCCTATGCCTTCACAAAGGGCTCCCTCTTCAAAATGGTTGGCACATTTGATGTTGCCGAAACGGACATTGAGGTTGATATCAAAGATCCCGAAGGTGGCGCGCAGATGGTTACTGCGATGGTCAATCTGAAAGGCTTTACGGAAGCGTTTGATTACGCGATTCCAGAAGAAATCAACTACGAAGACCTTGCAGCCGCATTTGCCGCTGGCTTCGGCGGGAACATTTCGTTTGGTCACAGTGGTGCAACGTTCGATATTGTTGTTACGGACGAGAGCGAAGGCTTTGACCTAAAGGGATCAACTGCAGAAGGATCCGCGAAATACGCCCTTTCCCAAGGAGGCCTTGGCGTAGAAACGAGTTCCAAAGGTACTCAGGTAACTATCGTTCCAGCTCAAATGCCCCTTCCGATTTCCTTTAGTGTTGAAGAAACCAATAATGTATTCACTATGCCTGTTTCTAAGTCGGATACACCCGATGATGTGGGTCTAACTATGAAGCTTATTGGGTTATCCGTTGATGAAGCACTTTGGAGTATGATCGATCCCGCAGGCACATTACCGCACGATCCGGCAACGTTGATTGTTGATCTCTCTGGCAAACTTAATCTTGATTTCGACCTGTTTAATTTTGAAGAAGCCGAAGAGATGTCAGGCGATGAGTTCCCGGGTGAATTGCACAGCTTCAACATTGATGCGCTCCAACTAACCTTGGCGGGTGCCGAGTTTACCGGCGATGGTGCCTTTACCTTCAATAACGACGACCTCGAAACATTTGACGGCCTTCCTGCACCAACGGGTGCGCTTAATTTGAAACTTGTGGGCGGCAATGCCCTCCTCGACAAATTGGTCGCGATGGGCCTCATTCCTGAAGAGCAAGCCATGGGCGCGCGGATGATGACGGGTCTTTTTGCCAACGCAGGCGAAGGCGAGGACGAGCTTGTTTCCAAGATCGAAGTCAATGCCGACGGATCGATCTTGGCCAACGGTCAACGCATCAAATAGGCGTTTCTAGATCGAGACATTCAAAGGCCGCTAGGGAAACTTGGCGGCCTTTTTCGTGGCCCACCCTTGCACCTGAGCGCACACAGGGCTACCTCATTGCGCATAGACCCACAAAAGCGAGCCCCAAATGAGCAAATCAACAGCTTCCCCCACCGATGATCTTGCCAAATTCACCGACGCCTTGCTCAAAGCCGCCAAAATCGCGGGCGCGGATGGTGCGGATGCAATTGCAGTTGAGGGGTCTTCCGCCACAATCGACGTTCTTAAAGGGAAGCTTGAACATGCCGAGCGTTCCGAAGGCGTAGATATCGGTTTGCGTGTACTAATCGGCCAGCGACAAGCTTGCGTATCGGCCAGCGATACCCGCGATTATACGATTACCCAAATGGCCGAGCGCGCCGTCGCAATGGCCAAAGAAGCCCCCGAGGACGCCCATATCGGCCTCGCCTCACAGGATCAATTGGCAACGGATTGGAATGTCGACGCGCTCGATATGAACGATCCCGCCGCGCCACCCAGCCCCGAGGAACTCCAAGAGTTAGCGCAACGTGCAGAGGCCGCCGCACAAAACGTCGAAGGCGTCAGCCAAGTTCAAGCGACATCGGCTGGCTATGGAAATCGCCGTGTTCACCTCGCCACAAGCAATGGTTTTTCGGGCGGCTATGCGCGCAGCGGTTACTCAGTTTCCACAGTCGCAATTACCGGCTCTGGGGCCGACATGGAACGAGACTATTACGGCGATAGTCGCACCTATTTCTCCGATCTCTATAGCCCCGAACACATCGGAAAAATCGCAGGACAACGCGCCGTAGAACGCATCGGCGCGCGCCAACCAAAAACTGGATTCTTCCCTGTATTATTCGACGAGCGTGTGTCTGCCACCCTCATTGGACATCTTTTGGGTGCGATCAACGGGAGTGCCATCGTCCGCGGTGGAAGCTTTTTGCGCGACAGCTTGGGCGAACAGGTTTTGCCAAAAGGTATCTCCCTCATTGAGGATCCACACCGCGCTCGCACGTCAGGAAGTCGGCCCTTTGATGGCGAGGGGCTGCTCACACAACGCCGCGCAATCGTTGAGGACGGCATATTGACGGGCTGGACGCTCGACCTTGCAAACGCACGCGCGTTGGGCATGGAAAGCACCGCAAACGCATCACGCGGAACCTCTTCACCGCCTTCACCAAGTTCTGGAAATGTGTCCCTAACGCAAGGGAATATGACCCGAGATGAGTTGCTAGCCGAAATGGGCACAGGGCTCCTTGTCACCTCTATGATCGGCAGTTCGATCAACGCTAACACAGGGGATTATTCCCGTGGCGCGTCTGGGTTCTGGGTTGAAAACGGCGAACTTCAATACGCCGTGAATGAATGTACCATTGCGGGAAACCTCAAGGATATGCTGCGCACGTTCACGCCCGCAAACGATGCGCGCACGCATTTATCGCGCGTTGTTCCGTCGTTGTTGCTCGACGGGATGACCCTAGCTGGTGGCTGATATTGATCTCCTGATCGACGCCGCATACGCGAGCGGAGAGATTGCAAAAAAATACTGGAAGAAAACACCCGATGTTTGGGAAAAATCCGGCGGTGCGGGCCCCGTAACCGAAGCTGATTTGGCCATCGACAGAATGCTCAAGTCAGAATTGACGCATGCGCGACCCGATTATGGCTGGCTCTCTGAGGAGACTGAAGACACTTCGGATCGCCTAAATCGCGAGCACGTTTTCATCATTGATCCGATAGATGGCACACGCGCCTTTATCGAAGGCTCTCCTGCGTTTTCCCATTCTCTGGCCATTGCTAAAAACGGAGTCGTAACCGCCGCCGCAGTGTATTTGCCCGCCCTAGATCGGCTCTATTGCGCCACAAAGCATGGAAATGCGACCCTAAATAGGGATAGAATTGACGCGAGCACACGTTCAAAAATTGATGGCGCAACAACACTTGCAGCTAAAACAAATTTTTCGGCCCACCTTTGGCAGGGCCCCGTTCCACAGTTTGACCACCATTTTCGGAGTTCTTTAGCGTATCGCCTTTGCTTGATCGCGCATGGACGCTTTGATGTTATGCTCACTTTGCGCGATACATGGGAGTGGGATGTAGCCGCTGGAAGCTTGATCGCTGAACGCGCTGGTGCATGTGTTACCGACCAAATTGGCCAACGCGCTCTCTTTAACAATCCGCGCCCGATGCTGCATGGAATGGTTGCAGCCCCACCAGAAATTCACGCGGGCATAATTTCGCGACTTGCTCCGCGCTAAGTCCCTTTCCCCCTGAACCGATCTCCCTTAGACTGTTTCCAATTCCCAAAACCACGATGAGGATCACATGACACAACGCCTACACTTAGTATTCGGGGGCGAATTGGTTGACCCGACCAAAAACGTTTTCAAAGATGTGAATGACATTAAAATCGTAGGCATGTTCCCCGACTACGCGAGCGCTTATGATGCGTGGAAATCCGAAGCCCAGCGCACGGTCGACAACGCCCATATGCGTTTCTTTATCGCGCATATTCATCGTCTTCGCGATGAGGAGATAGCTGCTTCCTCGACCGAAGAGCTGGGTTAAAGTCGACCCGAAATGTCGTTTTCGCTCTCTCTTTTTATGAAGGCCCAAACGCGGCGTACTGCAGAAGTGCAGATCGCGCTCGAGAGCGAAAACTCACCCGGTGCCGCCGAAGAAATGGGGATTGCCAGCGTCGAAAGACCGCGAGGGGTTCTCGTTTGGCTACATGCTCCTGACGTCGCGAAGGCACATGCTCTTACAAAACTCATTCGACAATTGAGCGAGGACTGGCCCTCAGTGCATTTCCTTGTGACCACCCCGCGCAATGACAGAATTCCTTTTACGACCGACGCGCTTCCTCGTCACTGCTTTCATCAGTTTTCGCCCGCAGAAGTCCCTATTTTCGTCGAGAATTTCCTGAAACACTGGAAGCCAGATTTGGCTGTTTTTGCGGGAATTGAAACCGGTCCAATCACCGTTCTTTGCACCTCCAATAGCCGAATTCCTCTGTTTCTCATCGATGCAAAACTCGACGCACGTAGCTTTTCTGGTGTGCGCGACCGGTTCTCGGGCCAACGGTCGGTCATGCGGGAGGTGTTGCGGCGTTTCAATTACATTGACACAGTGGATGCCTCCTCCGCAAAAGCGCTTTCCGCTTTGGGAATTGAGGGGAGCCGGATCACAATTTCTGGCCCTATAGAGGAAGTGAGCACGACACTGCCCTGCAATGAAGAGGATCGCACTCACCTCGCGAAAGTCCTCGTTGGCAGGCCAGTTTGGTTTGCGAGCAATATTCCCAAAGTGGAAGAGAGCATCGTTTTGAATGCGCATATGACAGCGAGCCGAACGGCACATCGCTTGTTGCTCATATTGTCGCCCGATTCGAGCCAACGGGGGTCTGACCTTGCAGATGAGTTTGCTCAGAAGGGACTTCGGGTGAAACTGCGTTCGCTCGGCGAGATTCCAGATGACGAAACCCAAATCTACATTGCTGACACAGATGGCGAACGTGGGCTTTGGTATCGTCTTGCAACTGTGAGTTTCCTCGGATGCAGCCTTGCTGCAGGACACGCGATTCAGTCACCGTTTGAGGCCGCTGGCCTTGGCTCTGCTATCTTGCATGGGCCGAACCTAGGGACGCATCGCAAAGTATATGAGGCTTTGAATTCGGAGGGGGGAGCGCGACAGGTCGGCACCACAACCGAACTGACCAATGGACTTCTTTCGCTCCTTGCGCCGGACCAATCCGCGGCGATGGCGCATTCTGCATGGGATTTGACGACCAAAGGCGCGCGCGCCACGGATTTGGCCGTTGCTCGTATTGAAACGATGCTCGAAGATATCGGAGCTTTTTGATGAAACAACCGCTGTTTTGGTACCGCCCATTTGAGAATTCGTGGCGCGACAAATTGCTCGCCCCTCTGGGAAAACTCTATGCGTCGGGCACGGCGCGTCGCCTCTCAAAAACCACTGGCTATCGCCCAAAGATGCCCGTGATCTGTGTGGGTAACATCAATATTGGTGGCACGGGAAAAACCCCGACCGCTATTGCTCTGATCCAACTCCTTCAGGGCATGGGCCGAAAACCCGCGCTCTTGTCACGCGGATATGGTGGCAAGCTTGAAGGGCCGGTACGCATTGACCCGAACGGACACTTCTCTAGCGAGGTGGGCGACGAACCAATGTTGCTCGCGGCCTTCGCGCCTTGCATTGTTGCTAAAGACCGCGCCGCTGGCGCGCGTTTCGCCGAAACCCTTGATATCGATGTTCTTATTTTGGACGATGGCTTCCAGAATCCCTCCGTTGCAAAGGATCTTTCGATTGTCGTTGTGGACGCTGCATTAGGGTTCGGCAATGGTCGTGTCATACCGGCCGGCCCACTGCGCGAACCTCTTCATGTGGGTCTAATACGGGCCGATATGGTGATATCTGTTGGAAATTCCGCCGCCCAAGAGCAATTCACTAAAGCATGGGGGCACGCAGTTGGAGTGCCACGTCTTGAAGGAGAGTTGACTGTTTTGCAAATGGGGATGGATTTTTCCGGCCTTCGGTGCTTGGCCTTCGCCGGAATTGGTCACCCCGAGAAGTTTTTTGAAACACTCAAGTCCCAAGAGGTTGAACTGATAAAGACCGTCGCCCTCGCCGATCATCAGCCCCTCAGTGAAGCGCTAATGCGTCGTCTTGAGTTCGATGCAGCAACACTAGGGGCGCAATTAATCACAACGGAGAAAGACGCCGTTCGTTTACCCAGCGCCTTTCGACAAAAGGTTCTGACCTTGCCTGTTCGTTTGGAAATTAAGGACGCGACCGCTTTGGTCGAAGCCCTGAAATCCGCAGGAATAGACTAGGGTATCTTGGTGCTTCCTAGTTTGGGCGAAGCTTGATCAAGCGCCAATTGGCTTTTCGAAAACGTAATTGGTGTTCGTACCCCAGAGACGCCCTCAGGCGAAATTTTAAGGCCGCGATGCTTAACCTGTGGATCGTTGAAAACGTCCTCAATCGTATTGATCGGCCCCGCCGGCACACCGAAATTTTCGCACGCGGCAAGAAGTTCGGCCTTTGTCATTTTGAGTGTGTGAACTTCGAGTAACGCGCCAAGCGCCTCCCGATTTGTCACACGCGCGCTGTTCGTGGCGTATTGCGGGTCGGAGGCAAGGGTTTGAACAGAAAGCAATTCGCAGAATTTAACAAACTGACTATCGTTTCCGACGGCGACGATTATATGACCATCCGAGCACCCAAACGTTTGGTAGGGAACAAGATTTGGGTGCGCGTTGCCAAGCCGCTTCGGCGAGATACCCGTCGCGAAATAGTTCATTGACTGGTTGGCAAGGATTGCGGTGCCAACATCCAGAAGCGCCATATCGACCTGTTGCCCTAACCCCGTTTTCTCCCGCTCATGGATCGCCGCAAGGATGGCCGTACTGGCGTAAACCCCTGTAAAAACGTCAATAATCGCCACGCCTGTTTTCTGCGGATGGTGCTCAGGGTCACCTGTGACCGACATAAGGCCCGACATGCCTTGGATGATATAGTCATAGCCCGCGCGTCCGGAATAGGGGCCCGTTTGACCGAAACCCGTGATCGAACAATACACCAGACGTGGATTGATTTCGGCAAGACCGGTGTAATCCAACCCGTATTTCTTGAGCCCGCCAACCTTGAAGTTCTCAATCACAATATCCGCGCTTCGGACCAGTTCGCGCACTTGTGCCTGACCTTCCGCTGTTCGGAAATCGATACAAATTGAGGATTTCCCACGGTTCGTCGCATGGAAATACGCCGCCGAGGTTTCGCCATTGTGTTCGATATAGGGTGGGCCCCAACGGCGTGTATCATCGCCCTCAGGACTTTCGACTTTAATGACTTCTGCGCCCAAATCCGCCAATATCTGGCCACACCAAGGGCCCGCCAAAATGCGGGCCAATTCAATGACTTTTAGGCCAGTTAATGGCGGCTGGGACATATTTTAAAGCAACCCGTCGAGGTGGTCTGCAAACTCTTGATAGGTTGCGTTTTCAAACTTCTTCCCGTTGATCATAAAGGAAGGCGTTCCCGTGATCTCATCGCGAGTCGCGTTTTCCTGGAACCAAGCAACAAGGGCCTCTGCTTGCTCGCCATCTGCCAGGCAGGCGTCGAGTGCATCCTTGTCTAAGCCATCAACCAGTCCGATTTTGCGCAAGTTTTCCGCAATTTCGGTTGGCTCGCCGGTCGCCCAAGTTTTCTGATTGTTATAGAGCGTTTCGGTAATAGCAAAGAACCGTTCTTCGCCGCCACAACGTGCAACCATGGACGCCCAAAGACCGTACCGATCAAAATAAACTTCCCGATAGACAAAGCGAACTTTGCCTGTATCGATATAGTTTTCTTTGATTTTCTGGAACGTGCTTGTGTGGAAATTCGCGCAATGCGGGCATGTGTAGGAGGCGTACTCAATAATTTCGATGGGCGCCTCGGGTGATCCCAAGACCATTTCTGTGATGCCCGTCATTGGGGCGGTTTCTGCATCCTGTGCAAAGGCAAAGGAGCCTCCCATCGCGGGAATGATCGAAAGGGCGAGTGCGGAAGTAAATTCGCGACGGTTCATTTGGTCACCTATTTTTGTTTTCTGGAAAGGACGTTCGCGCCCAGAGCTTCAAGAGCGGCTCGCAGGTCGGCGTTTTGGACTGGCGCTGCAAATGATTTTGCAACGGCAGCTTTTTGTGGATCGGGAGTGGGTGTTGTTTTGGGGGCATGGGCAAAATCGATCTTCCCTTCGGAAAATCCACTCCGCGCAGTTTGGGTAATCCGAATCGCCGAAATCGCCGCGTGGCCGTAAACTTGGTTTACGCGGGTTCGGATTTGCTCCTTTTGCATCTCCAACATCGGTGCTTGCGCGCCAGTCGTCAGCAGCGTCAAAGTCGCGCCAAAACTACCCCGACCATATTTTACATCCACAGGACGGGCGATCTTGGCTGTCTCTTCACCCACGATTTCGGCCCAATGCGTCAACATCCGCGTCACAGCAAAGCCACGCGTCTCCGCCGATTTGCGGATTTGCCCCTGAAGCAAACTCGAAGTGCGCTGAAAGCCCTTCATGTTGCGGCCAGGTTTTTGATAGCGCGTTTGCGGCTTCATCTGTTCATCCCTGTGTTGCCTGCTATTCTATGCGCCATGGCGACGTGCGCCAGTGAAATAGCGATAACGATTGGATAAACAATGCGTGACCTGCCGAAATCCGCCGATCTTTTGGCATGGTACGACCTGAATGCACGCGAAATGCCATGGCGTGTGGCGCCAGCGGCGTCGATTGCGGGAATACGGGCGGACCCCTATCGCATTTGGCTTTCGGAAGTGATGTTGCAACAGACCACAGTGGCCGCAGTTCAGGCCTATTTCATAAAATTCACAACGCTTTGGCCAACTGTGCGCGATTTGGCAGCAGCAGAAGACGCCGATGTGATGGCCGCATGGGCGGGCCTTGGATATTACGCAAGGGCCCGAAATTTGCTAAAATGTTCGCGCAGTGTTGTCGCGGATTATAACGGTATTTTTCCATCCACCCGCGCCGAACTTGAGAGTCTTCCGGGAATTGGACCGTATACCTCTGCGGCGATTGCATCGATTGCCTTTGATCGTGCCGAAGTTGTTGTTGACGGAAATGTTGAGCGGGTTATGGCGCGTATCTTTGCCCATGACGTCCCACTTCCCGAGGCCAAACCCGCCTTAAGGGACTTCGCAACAAAACTAACGCCCCAGAAACGCGCGGGGGATTACGCACAGGCGGTTATGGATTTGGGCGCGACCCTTTGTTCTCCTCGCAATCCAACCTGCGCGCCTTGCCCATGGACAGAAAAATGCCGTGCCCAAAAATTAGGAATCGCCGCCGAACTGCCCAAGAAAACGCCGAAAAAACCCAAGCCGACTCGGTTCGGCACCGTCTATTTGGCCCAGCGCGAAGATGGCGCGTGGCTTTTGGAACAGCGCCCCGATAAAGGATTGTTAGGGGGTATGCTTGGCTGGCCGGGAAATGAATGGAGCGAAAACCCAGAGAATGTCGATCCGCCAATTTCAACTTTTTGGACCCCCCTGAATGGCGAAGTAGGTCATACTTTTACCCATTTCCACCTTAAATTGGCAGTACAGGTCGCGCAGGTTCCCCTCGAAGCCGCCCCACTACGTGGCGTTTTTGTTGACGCCTCCACCTTTAGCGCCAATGATTTACCCACTGTCATGCGCAAGGCATTTGACCTTGCACAAGGCCTGCGCGACAAAACCGTATAACATCTAGAACTTTTTAGTTCACGGAGCTCAACATGATCCCTGCCGAAACTGTCTCAAAATTTCAATCTGCGCTACCGTTTTGGCTCTCGCTAGGGATGGTTCCCTTGGCCATTTTGGGGGCTGTGTTTGGCGGATTTTGGGTTATTTTACTGCCGCTTTATGGCTGGCTCCTGTTTGGAGTTCTGGACGCAATTTTTGGGCGGACCACGGAAAACGCAAATCCATTGACGCCTGATAGTGACCTGTTCTGGTATCGCCTCATCACGTTGATCTGGCTACCGATTCAATTTTGTGTAGTGTTTGGCCTCATATATTATGTACCTCGCGCCGATCATTTGGGGACTCTTGAAACGCTCGTGCTCTTCTTTGGTGTTGGTGTGGTTTCAGGCACAATCGGGATCAATTATTCGCACGAACTCATGCACCAAAAAAGTCGCCTAGAGCGTTGGTCGGCCGATATTCTTCTCGCAATGGTACTGTATAGTCATTTCCGCTCCGAACACCTTTTGGTACACCACATCTATGTTGGCACCCCGCGAGACCCTGTTACGGCGCGATACAATGAGGGATTTCACCAATATTATCCCCGCGTTCTACGACAATGTTTGCCGTCCGCATGGAGGGCCGAAAAGGCGATGTTGGCGCGGCGCGACCTGTCCGTCATGCATCTCCGCAACCCGTTTTGGCGCTATGCTGCACTTCAGGTTTTCTTTCTGGTGCTGGCGTTTTCGTTAAGTGGTTTTGTTGGGCTGGGGCTGTTTCTCATGCAAGCAGGCGTCGCGATTTGGCAATTGGAACTGGCCAATTATATCGAGCATTACGGCCTGACACGCGCCCATATTGGCGGTGGGAAGTACGAGCATGTGAGGCCGCACCACAGTTGGAATGCGTCCCACAAGGCCAGTAATTGGCTCTTAATTAACCTTCAACGGCACAGTGACCACCACTATAAACCCTCCCGCCGTTTCCCCCTGCTCAAGAATTACAGCCAGAAGGATGCGCCGCAACTTCCCTACGGGTATCCGGTTATGACGGCCGTTGCGATGATCCCGCCGCTTTGGCGTCGTAAGATGAATCCGCACGTTCGCGCGTGGCGCAATCATTACTATCCGGGGATCGAGGATTGGTCGGCCTATAAGGATGGCACAAATCCGATGCCACGGTAAAAAACACGAAAAAAACCCTGTCGCATGGGCCAGAGGCTTGCACGACAGGGCAAGGTTGCGCTGTGGAGCAAGTCCACAGACACAGGCGGTAATTAGTGTATCTAGTTTAGTTGGGGCGTTCGGTCATTTCTGCGCGAATTTGCTGACGCAACAAGTCAATCGGGACCTGTTTGCCGTCGCGCTTAAAGCACCAATATGTCCAACCATTGCAGCTAGGAGCGCCTTCCAATGCGGCTCCAACCTGATGAATTGAGCCTTTAACATCGACGCCAACCAATGTGCCGTCTGCACGGACCTTGACCTTGTGGCGCTTGTTCATCGAATAGAGTTCTTCGCCAGGCTGAAGCATGCCGCGCTCGACCAATTGGCCAAAAGGAACACGTGGTTCGGCGCGTTTTGACGTCGACACTTGCAAGCTCTCGTTGTCGAACTTGCGGATATTCTTGAGGCGTTTCTCGGCGACTTTGCGATAGTCGGCTTCGCGCTCGATTCCGATGTAATCACGGCCAAGTTTCTTGGCTACAGCGCCAGTCGTCCCTGTTCCAAAGAACGGGTCCAAAACAACGTCGCCGGGGTTTGTTGTGGACACCAAAATGCGGTGCAACAAGCTTTCGGGCTTTTGCGTTGGATGCGCTTTGGTACCTTCGTCATTTTTCAAACGCTCATGGCCATTACAGATCGGCAAAACCCAATCGGACCGCATTTGAATGCCTTCATTGAGCGACTTGAGCGCCTCATAATTGAAGGTATATTTGCTGGATTCCTCTTTGGACGCCCAGATCATTGTCTCGTGTGCATTGGTCAGACGTTTGCCGCGAAAATTCGGCATGGGGTTGGATTTGCGCCAAACAACGTCGTTCAAAATCCAATAGCCAGCGTCCTGCATGGCAGCGCCAACGCGGAAAATATTGTGGTAGCTGCCGATAACCCAGATCGCGCCATTTGGCTTGAGGATACGTCGAGCAGCTGCGAGCCATGCCTTAGTGAAACGGTCATAGGTTTCAAATGAGGAGAATTTATCCCAATCATCATCCACAGCGTCGACTTTTGAGTTGTCGGGGCGGTGAAGATCGCCTTTCAGCTGAAGATTATAAGGGGGATCTGCGAAAATAAGATCGACAGAGTTTTCAGGAAGACTGTTCATCACATCGATGCAATCGCCGTCAAGTATCTGGTTAAGAGGCAGCTCGAAAGCCTCTTTTGCTTTAGTATTGTTTTTCATTACTGCCTCATATGTTGCGCATTTTTGCGCTTACTTATTGAGACCAAGAATGAGTCATAATGGATTCGTCGTCAATTTCTTTTTTGAATCAATCACTTAACTTTTAGTCTTGATACAAGATATTGTGTACTGGTTTGAAGGAACGTCTATGGTGTGGGGTAACCCCAAGTTTTAGAAGCGCAGACATGTGGCTTTTTGATCCATATCCCGCGTTTGTCTCCCAGCCATAACCCGGATGCTGTTGCGCTAAATCCACCATGAGGCGATCGCGGCATATTTTTGCGACAATTGAGGCCGCCGAAATCGATACTGATTTGCTATCACCTTTGATAATTGCCTCCGAACTCAAGGTAAGGTCGCGGGGAATCATATTGCCGTCGATCAGAACGTGATCGGGAACAACATTGAGGCCCGCAATCGCACGCACCATAGCGAGGTGACTCGCACGCAGAATATTGATCTCGTCGATTTCCTCCACCGAGGCATGCGCAATCGACACTTGCGCCTTTGCGAAGATCACTGCTTCCAGTGCTTCGCGTCTCTTGGCTGTCAGGAGCTTACTGTCATTCAAGCCTTCTGGGATGTCATTTGGATCAAGAATGACCGCCGCCGCCGTTACGGGCCCCGCGAGTGGTCCGCGCCCCACTTCATCAACCCCTGCGATGAACTTGGCGCCGCGCTTCAACGCAGCCATTTCATAGGAAAAGTCGGGGACGGGTTTGAGAGGTTTGCTGTTCATACCCTTGGATTGCCCATTCTTGGGCGACGGGCAAGCAAAAAGGGCGGGGAATTTTCCCCGCCCGTTTAACACCTTAGTATTCGCGGCGCTGAGTATAGTATCCGTTATGCTGTAAACAGTTGGGGCTATAGACCTTAACGTGCTTATCGTGGCCCTTGCCTTTTCCCTTACCATGCCCCTTGCCCTTCCACTTACCTTTACCATTATTCTTAAGCTTAATTTCACATTGCTTAGGAAGATTCTGTGCGTGTCTAAAGTGCTTGTTCAGGCAGTCTTCAACATAGTAGGATCTATTGCCATCCGTTGTCCGGAAGGACCTATAACAATTCTGCGGCAACCGTTTATTGTTATCCGTCCAACGCCGGTTTGGTTTGTAGATTTGTTCTGGAATTGGCTTCACCGGAGCGGCAACTGGTTTGTTGTCACGCTCACGCTCGGCGACCACGCCAATGATACCCATCACAGCAATGGCCGCGAGGAACTTTTTCAAATCCTCATTCGCTTGAGCCGGAGCCGAGAACGACGGAACAGCCAAAACAGCGACCAAGAGAAGCGTTCGAAGATTGCGGATCATTTCAAAATTCCTTTATTTAGGTGCAATACGGAAATTGCGATGAAATAATTTTGCGCAATTGGGTGAAGTCTCTCAATATCACCTGATTGTTAGGGGATAACCGAACCTGTGATATTGAATAACACGCACAATTGGCGCATGGTTTTGAAATGATGAAACACATAATCTTCGCGATTGCGCTTCTTGGTGCCGCACCCGCCTCTGCCGCTTGTTATGCGGACTATAAAGCCAAGCAAGATAACCCTTTGCGACTCCATTACGGGGTTGTGAAATTAACGGATGATACCTGCGAAAAATCGGCCGCGGGGTCGGTAATTGCAAAACGGATCGGCAAAGACGGCTGGACACTTCTCACGGTCATCAGTGTTTTTGACGATGCCGCCTTGAACGGTAAGAAAGCGAGCGCGGGTGCCTACTTCCTTCGCTACTAAAGCCTCTCATTCTGGCAACCGTGTCATTCTGATTGGAACAATCGTTGTCGTCGTACTCCTCGCAGGTGCGGCGGCACTTTTGTTGTCGAACCTCCCCGATGCCAATGCGTTCAACGCGCGTGTTGAAAGTATCTTTATTGCCAACAATGATCTTACGTCCGGGGCGGAAATTAAGCTTCTAGAAATCCTTGCCCAATCGGGAACAGCCTTTTCGGGTACGCTGAATTCCTATCGTGTCACGATCCTCATCTTACTGGTTTTTGCTTCAATTATGATGGTCGTTTCGCTCGTTTTCTTGCTGACGATCCTATTTTTGAATCGCCGCATGGGCGAGGTTGAGCGCTCGGGAATTCAAGTAAATTCCCTCCTGATTAGCCGAGAGGAAAACACGGTTTACCTCAACAATATGGAATTTGTCCTTACCCCCGCCGCAATCGAAACCCTCTCGGTTTTGGCTGAAGCGAGGATGGACGATGATGTCATGACAGGGGCCCAAATCGAAGCCGTTATTTCGGGGCGCAACGAGGTCGATTGCGACGAGGCCGCGGGCGCAACACGAATAAAACGGCTGCGCGATTCGCTGGGCAACCAAATGGTCAGCAATTTATTGGTTAAGAACGTTGCTCGACGGGGTTATTTGCTCTCGATTGAAAAAGACGTCATTCAAATGCTATAACCCCCGAAACTCGGTTATTTTCTCCTTCTATACCCGTTCAAATTTTGTGACAGGAATTTTCTATGTCGACCCTATCCAGACGGCTTTTGATTTGTCTCACGGCCGTTTTCCTTTCGTTGGCTACGACAATTTCGGCCCAAGAAACTACCGAAACTGTTTCGATCAGCACAGAGCTCCAAAGCGCGGAAACGGATCAACAGGTTCTCTCCATTCTGATGGTGCCTTTAACATCTGAGGAATTGGCCGAAGTCGCGAACGCGTGGCAGGGCATCGTCCATGCGCAAATGGACGAAATTGCCAACATTAATCTGAAGGTTTTGACTGCCAGCGCCACGGAAATCGACGCCCTTCGTACGCAATTGTCCACCATGACGACCGAGCAATTTGCACTTCAGCGGAAATACCAAAGTGTTCTCAAAGCTTGGGGCCGAAAAGGGGGGGCCGCTGAAGACTTGGAGAGCCATGAGAATTATTTAATTGGCCTTAAAGAGAGCAGCCTCCAAACTACTGATTCCATTACCCTATTGCGCACTGCTGGAAACTGGATGATCGCGCGCGACGGCGGGCTTGGAATTCTCATCAAAATCGGTACGCTTATTGTTGCCGTTTGGGTGCTGGCCTTTGTTGCGAAATTCATTCGCCGCGTGACACAGCGCGGGCTCGAGAAAATCCCGCATCTTTCGAACCTCCTAAAAGCCTTCATTCTTACTGTTGTTTACTGGCTAGCTTTTGCCATTGGCATCATGGTTGTCCTTGCGGCTTTTGGCGTCAATGTTGGGCCACTGTTCGCCCTCCTTGGTGGTCTATCCTTTATTCTCGCCTTTGCCCTACAAGACACGCTCGGAAATCTAGCGAGTGGCTTGATGATTATGATCCTCAAGCCTTTCGACACGGACGACTATATTCATACCGCTGGCACCTCTGGAGTTGTGGTTGAAATGTCGATAATTTCGACAAAAATACGCACCTTTGACAACCAAATCATCGTCATTCCGAACTCCAAAATCTGGGGCGATGTTATTACCAACGTCAATGCCTCCGATACGCGACGCGTAGATATGGTGTTTGGAATTGCCTACTCTGACAGTGCCGACCAAGCGATCGGGATTCTCGAAAAATTGCTTGAGGACAATAAATTGGTGCTCAAAGATCCGGCCGCAGATGTGTTCGTTGGCGAATTGGCCGACAGTTCGGTCAATATTTTCTGCCGCTCATGGGTCAAAACCGAAGATTATTGGACCGTCTATTGGGATATGCTTGCCCGCGCCAAGACCACATTTGAGGCCGAGGGTATTTCCATTCCGTTCCCTCAACGCGACATCCATGTTCACCAGATTACTGCCGATGCCAGCGACAAATAGAAATTATATTTTTGGGAGTTTGAAATGATCAAAGTTGTTTTAGGCGCGGTTCTCGGGGCCGCAATTGTAGTTGCCGGATATTTTCTGTTGAACAAACCAGAACCAACATCAGAGCAACGTTTAAAAAGTGCGCTTGAGGATGCTGGCGATGCAGCAAAAGATGTAGTCGGAGACGTTGGAACCTCTATCGCAAAAGGCGCGTCCGACAAGGCTGAAGGCATGGCGCGCTATGTCGAACAACTCTCGGACGACGCCAAAGTTAAGCTTGAAATTGAACTCGCTAAATGGAGGGAGTCTGGAATTATTTCGGACGACAGTTTCGATTTTGAAAAAGCCGTCGCAGACCTCAAAAACAGTGATCTCTCAACTGCCACACAAGCTCAAATAAACGACATCCTCAAAACCCTACAAGACGCCCCAGAGTCTTTTGACGCACAACTCAACGAGCTTAGAAAGCAACTTGAAAAATAGTCGTAAAATCGCCTGTTAATTGGCGTGACCGATCTATACAAATTCAAAACAAGTGGCCTCGTGGCTCAATTGGATAGAGCAGCCCCCTCCTAAGGGGCAGGTTACTGGTTCGAATCCAGTCGGGGTCACCAAAAACACCTTTAAAATATGGCTTATTTACAAGGCTTTGTGCAGAGGCTTGCAGAAAGTCCCGTAAGCTTTCGGATCGAATTCGGCAGGAATGGTGGAAATTTCGTACAAAACCTGTACAAAATTCGCACGTCTTTGCGCAATTCGGGACTTTCCAATGAGCTGGCGGGTTGCGAACACATGCGCGGAACGAAAGTTTGGCAGCGCAACGCGCAAGCAGATCATCATGTTTCTGGCCGACAAGGCGAGCGACGATGGTTCAGGCATTTGGTGTTCCAAGGGAACAATTCAACGGCACACCGAGCTGGGGGAAACCACAGTCAAGCGAGCCGTGCGCGCGTTCCTGAAGGAAGGCGTCCTTGTCGAGACCGGCGCGCGGACCTGCAAGAACGGTTTCACCGTTGTTTACCGGATCGATCTGGCCAAGGTTGAGGCGCTGGATCCGACCGCAGAGCCCGAGATTGAGACGGGGTCCACAGTGGCCCCCGTCCAGTCTGGCCCCGGTACGGGGGCCACTGTGGCCGGGGTACCGGGGCCACCACGGCCCCCAAACCATCCTAAAACCATCCATAAACCACCTACGCACAGGCGCGAGGCGGCGGTGGATGAAGAAGCTGAGAAGATTTTAGCGGCCTATCCGCCCGACCGGCTACGTGGCAAAGCGGCCTGCCTTGCCCAGATCGAAGGGGCCATGAAGGAAGGGATCAGGCCGGAGGAATTGCTGCAGGCCGTCAAGGCCTACGCCACCGACAGCGCAGGTTTCACCCGCTCGAAGGTCTGCTTTTCTGACAACTGGTTCCAGTCCCGGCGCTGGCTGGCTTATGTTGAGAAGCAAGCGGAAGACCGAGAGAAGGCGACAGCATTGCAGGCTGATCACCATACGCGACTGGCCTGCTGGATCAATGACCGAAGCCCGATGTGTAAGCACATCACGGGGACCCAAGTCACGGCTTTGCTTGCGTCGAAGATGGTTTCCGAAGCCCAAATCCAAGCCGCAGGCCTCAGATCATGACCGCTACCGATCCCACCGAAGAGCAAACAGCAAGGCGACCCATGTCATACGCTGGCGCTGCTGACACGGGACCTTGCGAGGGGCGGCACGCCTCCCCTTCGAACCCCACCGGCGCGGGAAAAGCCCGCACCAAAGAACCGCTGACCGAGACCTTCGTCTTTCGGTGTAGCGCTGCAGAGAAGGCTCAGTTGCGCGCCAAGGCCGAGGCTGCTGGCCTGCCCGCCGCGACCCTGCTGCGCGAGGCGCTTGGCCTGACGGAAGCCCGCCGTCGCAAACCCATCCCCCGCGTCGATCCGGCGTTGGTGCTGGCCGTCGGGCGCATCGGTGGCAACCTGAACCAGATCGCCCACTGGCTGAACCGCGCGATGTTGGCAGGTCGCGTGGACCTCGATGCGCTCACGGTTGCCCGTCGGTTATTGACCATCGAGCGCCAACTTGCCCAGATCGTCGAGGCGTCGCGCCGATGCTGATCAAGTTCTTCCGCAACGGCAAAGGCGCGGGGGCTGGTCCGGTCGGCTACCTCGTCGCGGACAAGGTGCTGGCCTACGATTACAACCGCGACCTGATCCGCGATGCAGACGGCCAGCCGATGACGGTCACGCGTGAGCCTTTGCCCGAGGTTCTGCGCGGTAACGCCGACCGCACCGAAGCCCTGATCGATGCCAGCCGCCACCAGTGGACCTATCGCGCGGGCGTAATCAGCTTTGCAGGCACCGACGCCCCGACTGAGGAACAGCAGGCCGAGGTCATGGACGGCTTCGAGCGTCTGGCCTTCGCGGGGCTGGACCCGACGCAATATGAGGTGCTCTGGGTCCGACATAGCCACGAAGACCGTGTCGAGCTTCACTTCTGCACACCGCGCCTGGAACTGACCTCGGGCCGAAGTCTGAACATCGCACCGCCGGGCTATCAAAATGCATTCGACAGCCTGCGCGATGTAATGAACCAAAGCCACGGTTGGGCCGACCCAATGGAGCTAGAGCGCACACAAGAGGTCCGCAACACCATCGAAACCCCAACCCGCGCCCAAGGCCGCGACGAACTGCATGCGTGGCTGCAAGACCAGATCAGCGTCGGCCTGATCACTGACCGCGCCACCATGATCGACGCACTCGCGGACGCTGGCTTCGACCTGCCGCGCGTCGGCAAAGCATACCTTACCGCGCGCGATCCCGACACGGATGAACGCTGGCGTTTGAAAGGAGAGATTTTCCATGAAGACTGGCAAGCCGACCCGGCTGAGCGAGAAGCTGAACGCGGAGCTGGACACGATCCGGCAAGACTACGCCGCCTCGATGGCATCGCAATTGGAGAGCTTCAGGACCGATTTGAACAGTATTGCGACCAACGCGCAGCGTACAATCGAGATCGATACCCGCACCTTTCTGCGACAGAACAAGAGCTGGCTGACGATCTCGCCCTGGCTGATCACGGGGACGTTCTTGGTGGGGATCGTCTCGATGATGGCCGCGAGCTTGCTTTGGACGCTGATGCTGGCGAACTCGGAAATGACGGACTTGGGCCTGACGCGGATCGACAGGGAGGACGGGACGTGGCTGGTGCTGGACCCGGCCAAGACGCGCCTGAGGACCTGCACACTGGGCGGCAGATCAGTGACCTGCATCAAGATCGAGGAGAATTAGATGACGACACCCCTGACAGCCTTGGAACGCGACTTGCTCGCTTGCGTGGAGCGGTTGGTGACGGCCTGCGAGGTCTCAGCAAAGGAATTGAGCGGCTTAGAGGAACGCTCGACGACCAGGATGCAGAGCCAGATGGATGGATTGGCCGCCTGCGTGTCGGTGCTCATTCAATCGCAAACAGCGTCCGTGGCTGCGTTGCACGGCTTGTTGAGCGAGGGCTCGAATTACGGGAAGCTGCGCTCGCAACTCGAGACCAGCTTGAAATTAGCGAAGGACGCCGAAGGGAGGCTGAGACAGAACTAGAAGCGCGGGAGGTCGATATGGACCGGGGGCTGACGCACTAGGGCCAGTTGAGGTCAACATTTTAGACTTAGCAAGCTTTCGCCGTTGTAAATTCTATATCCGTTCTTGCTGACTTTTTCACTGCTTGAGCATCAGGCTTGGTTGACGGATCGAGTCTGTCATCGTCATTAAGTCGGTAGTCCTCTAAAATTCTTCTTGGTAACTTCGCAATTCTTCACTGAACCGTCTCGTTCAAACGTCAATTCTAGCCTCACCTCCTCAGTATCGGCTTGAAATAGCAACACTTCTTCGATTGCATCCGTAGGCCGATGAAAGTTGGTCTTGGAGGCTCGATAAACCAATTTCTCGTCAGGTTGCATCCAGTTTGATATCCAACGTGGCGATCCGTATTCAGCCTTGATCGCCTCTTTGGACATGCTATTTATTCGCTCGAGATGTTCAGATTCAAGCAACCTTACATCTCCACACTCACCGTTTGTTCGCGCCAGAAGAAAATCCACATATTCATTGTAAAGGACTGGCGCAGCGAGAAAAAAAGCGTCAACCGATTTCCGGGGTGAGCCGAAAAACTTCAGCTGTTCTCCGGTATCGATATCTGGTGCCTGTCCACCTGTGATAAATGGGGTTGGTCCTGCTGCCCCGATTAAGCTTGAACTAAGGGAGAAAGCAACGCTCCTAGTCTGCAGAGCGTCAAGATACTCGAATTCACTATCATCCATGTTTTTTTGAGTTTGATAGAATAATTGATTGTAGAAATTGTCGTCATCATCATTGGCCGTTAGCTCGTAGATGCGATCAGAAACAAACATCAAATGGCTAGACACAGTTGCCAGCCAACGATCAAAGAAATGCTCCTGAAACCCCTCCCAATCTAAGAGCAGCAGGTTGGAATTTGATGCTGCTTCGACAGCCCCTTTTTGAAACCCGCGTTTGGAAACAACATATCCAACGTTTGCCCCAGTGTCTGCTACTACAGTACGCAAACCATGAATAACGGACTTCGAAACAGGCCTATTCCAGTGCTTGCATTCGACTATAATTTCTTGATGAGGCTGGCGTGTATCGTCCAAGGCATAAACATCTACTTCGACAGTTCCGCGGACGGTTTTAACAGTCTTGGCACGTACCGCCTTACATCCGATTTCTAACAGTATCTGAAGCACGCGAGCTTCTAAGTTCCGCCAGCTTTTTGGTTCATCATCATAGATCATTGGTAAGGCAACACATATTCGACAACTGAACGCTTCCTATCAAATGCTTGGTCCAATCTATTCAGGAAAAATAACTTGAGCACCGAGTACTGACCACATTAGGCGGCAAAGAGAGGTTCAATGTCGGACACATCGATCTCCTTGGCGGCCAACGCCATGTCGTAATTTGTCTGTAAATTCACCCAATAAGCTGGGGTCGTGTTGAAAACGCGGGCGAGGCGAAGCGCCGTGTCAGGCGTGATCCCCGTGGTGCCCTTGATCAACCGCTCGATGCGCGTCCGAGGCACATCTAGACGCCGCGCAAACGCGATTGCCCCCATGTCCAAGGGATCAAGGTAAAGCTCTTTCAGGACTTCACCAGGGTGCATTGGTTCTTCAAGCAGGCTCATCAGCGTATCCATTCAATGGTAATCGACAATCTCAACATCAGCGGGGCCGTTCGGCGTCCAGACAAAGCAGATGCGCCATTGCCCGTTGATCCGCACAGAGTGTTGTCCAGCCCGGTCCCCTTTCAGTTCTTCCAAGTGGTTGCCGGGTGGAAAGCGTAAATCCTCCACGACAACCGCAGCATCCAGCGCCGTGAGCATCGCCCGCGTACGCTTCACCAAGTCACCGGGGAAGCCTTTGCCGTACTTGCCTTTCACGGCACTGGCTGCGCGCTTGCCCTTCGTGCTTAGTATCATATCAGGCGTGTATCACTAAAAGATTCATGTGTCAAGATATGATACATATTCCAGCGGCCAATAAGTAGTATTCGTCTAATGAATCGTCACTCCGAATAAGGTGAACCGGACAATCACTGGATTAGCAGCGTTCCATCTAAGCTCGATCCAACCCAGAAATTCAGCTGCTTGAGTTGAACTTAATTCGTCTCTTAATTTTTGCCAGCTGCGTTTTATAGCTAATGACATCTTCACGCTGCAATCTCACCAACAATAGCCCAGGATCGACATCGTGCTGGTTCGCGAATTGTGTAAGAGCCTTCGAGCTGAACTTCGGCACATTTGAGCCAAATGTTTCTTTGAACTCAGCAACTACCGATCCCGCAATAATCGTTTCTGCTGAAAATCTGTCAGCGTCGGCCTCAATATCTCTTCCTGCCGTGCCATTGTTGTCTTTGTCGATGAAGACTGACTTCTTGCTATGGTCAAGAATGTGGCAACACTCATGGAAAAATGCGAACCAGACGTTTGCTTCATACCCAAGTCGATCACTCAAGACGATAACAGCTTTATTCTTAGTCGCCCAGTACGCGGCCCCTCTCAGTCCAGTTCGAGGTACAGATGGGATCAGAGCTACAGCCACACCAACTGTCGCACATAGTTTTACCAACTCATCTGATATCGTCTGCCAAGGCTCCTTGGACAAAGTCTTCAGTTGCGGAAGAATTGATCTAAATGCGGCCTCAGAATATGGCGCGGTTTCGATCCGATCTGCTGCAATCTCAGCACCTCTGAGCCAGACAGCAACTCCAAGCGGATCGATGCCGTTATGATTTTGCTGCTTGAACCGGGACAGATCTAGTCGCTCTTGCCAGTGCTGCTCCCACGCCGGAATGCTACTAACGCCAAATGCTTTGAGGATATGATCTACGAGTTCGAATGGATCAGGTTTCTTATCCAGAAGACCAAGCTTCAACATTTCGACCATTGGGAAACGCTTAGCCCAATCCAATGCCATCTTCGAAGACCCAGCTAGTTCCTCCTTTGAGCGAGCTAGCGACAGTTGATGTTTGGCTTCAAGGGCAAGCCAAAAGCCTGCACCCTCTCCTAGGACTCTTTCAAACTGGATCGCCGTTTCCGGTGTTATGGAAACTTTTCCCGAGATAATTTCGCTTATGGCCTTCGTCGGTCGACCTGTCCTACGAGCGAAATCGACTATTTTTATCCCACGCTCATTGAGGAACCGGCGCAGGTATTCGCCAGGAAGTCTTGGAGCGTAATCTGGCCTAAACTCAGTCATTCGTTCTGTCATCATACTGTTCCTCCCACGGAAATGACGTCGATGCTTTCAATGTCGTGCAATTTTTGACCCGTCCGAAATGCCCTGGGTTTGAACAAAACCTGACCCTTTCCTGCCCGACCCACCGAAAATGAGGGTGGAGATTTTTCGGTTACTTGGTCTCTAAGCACCGGAGGTGATGTACTCAAGTCCGCCAAGGTCGGCGCGGCGTCCAAAAAATAAAGCAGGTCTTTAACGCTTTCCGCCGCTTCATCGCCGAGGGCTTTAGTGAGCTCCATCCCGCTGTTGCACAAAGCTCCAACGGATGGAGACTCAAATCCGACCTGCATAAGGGACCCTCGACACTGCCCGACGCCTTGGAGCGCCTTGTTTTCATAACGGGAAGCGTACTTGTTTCGCGCCAGCTTGTCAAAAAATAAAAAATAACGCGATGCGTTACGAAAAAATATTGACGAATCGGAAATCTGTGGAGTAAAAACATAACACGAAGCGTACTTAAAAAGGATAAATAGATGTCTAAGAGAATTCACGTAGTGCCTCACAACGGTGCCTGGGCGACTAGGCGAGAAGGCTCGTCAAGAGTTGGAACCACTCATCAAACTCAAACTGAAGCGACAAGTTCTGCACGCGCGACCGCTGTTCGTGAGCGCGGTGAAGTTGTCATCCATAGGCCAAACGGAAGAATCCGCGACGCCAATTCCTACGGCAATGATCCGTATCCACCAAAAGGCTAGGAGCAAAACCATGAAAGACGGCAAAGAGCAGAAAACTGTAACAATCATAGTCGAGGGCACCCCTCACGAATGGCCCAAGAAGCAGGGAATTACCTATGCGGAGTTGGTTACGCTTGAGGTTCCCGATTATGCCCAACACCCGGAGGTTACCTATTCGGTAAAATTTACCAAGGGCAACGGCAACAAGCCGGCTGGCGTACTTGCTCCTGGCGGCTCGCTCAAAGTGAAGGAAGGCATGATCTTCAATGTTTCAGAAACTGGTCAATCATAACGAAGATATCAGCCGTCTCGTCAGCAAAGGCTACGCAATCGGATGCGATAGCAACTACTTAGTCGTTCGAGACATACCTTACCTCGATGAAAATCTTGATCTGGCTTGGGGGGCAATCGTCGCAAAGCTAGTTGCGGTGGACAAACTTAGATTTGTGCAAGATGACCATCAGGTTTTCTTTGCAGGCGGTGTACCATATGGTATTGATGGTACACTGATCCGGAATTTGGGTGGTGGCCCCTGCATTCTTGCGCTCAGCAGCGCCGCAAATGACATCGTCGTCCAAAGACGTTTTTCAAACAAACCCAAGGTAGCACAGAAATATCTCGATTTTTTCGAGAAAATCGATAGCTACGTCACAATTATTTCTGGCCCTGCGATGTCATTGCACGGAGCGGATCCACTTACTTTCAGGGTGAATGAAGGCTGCGATCCAGGATCTGTTTTCAAAGTTCACGACACGCTGACCAGTCGGGCAGAAATAACCGATTTATCGGAAAGGTTCGGTGAAGATGTAATCGCCGTCATTGGCCTTGGAGGAACGGGTAGTTATCTGTTGGACTTCCTAGTGAAGACACCGGCTAAAGAGATCCGTGCATTCGATTCAGATGTGTTTCATGTCCACAATGCGTTTCGGTCCCCTGGAAGACTTGAAGATCAAGAACTTGGCCGTCCAAAGGCCGAAGTCTATGGAAACAGGTATGAAAATTTCAGGACGGGCTTAACTATTGATGCTGTGTTTATCGATGAGGACACAGCGGATCTGCTTGACGGAGTGACGTTTGCGTTCGTGTGTGTTGATAAAGGATCGTCGCGATCAGAAATCTTCGAGATATTGATTGCCAGAAATATTCCATTCATCGACGTTGGCATGGGGTTGAAGCGCAGAAGTGGGTCTTTGAACGGCATGGCAAGGGTAACTTACTTTGCAGCGGCTTCGAGTAGAGAAACGCTCGCGAAAGGCTTTGCCGAACTTTCGGATAATCCTGATGATCTGTATCGGGCTAACATTCAAATTGGCGAACTGAACGCTCTGAATGCTGCGTTAGCGATTATCCGGTACAAGCAGCTACGCGGATTTTATTTTGATGCGAAGATGTATGAGCACCTCTTGTTTGATCTGAGTGACCTCAGCACAGTTGGAGAAATTCTGCCCGATGAAAACTGAACATTTTACTCTCGAGAAAGTTCACTACATGCCCAAGCAACTTGAGCGGGCCGTATTGTACGTTTCGGCGGAATTTGAGACAGCCGCGCATCTTTGTGCATGTGGATGCGGAGCAAAAGTTAGAACACCACTCGGACCGACTGAATGGGCAATTCGAGAGACTGAAGCCGGCCCAACTGTGCGGCCTTCCATCGGTAATTGGCAACAAGAATGCAGGTCGCATTACCTAATTACAAGAGGCAGTGTGAAATGGGCGGGGCGGTGGAGCGAGGAAAAGGTGCTTGCTGGACGCACTGCCGAGCAGAACCGGCGCGAAGTCTATTTCGAAGAGAATTATCCTGAGCCGAGTATTTCTGGTCGGTTCTGGAACTGGCTAAAGTCCCTTTTCTAGTCTGCCACGATTGCAAAATAGACAAGACGGTAGCCTTCGTGAGATGCTCCAAGTTGTCGCACATCTGATCGACTTCATTCCGGGGGAACTGCAAGGCGGAGGCCTATGATTTTACCAAGCTCCGCAATGGGCCGGATCCTGAAGTTTTGTTGACCCACTGTACTCCATAAGATAAACGGAACAAAACAAGAATGCTCTCAAAGTAAACACAGGTGTACTATGTCGAAAGTCGCATGGTGGGAAAGATGGGATGGCGAACAAACCCACTGGCATAACCTTGATGGTTATTTCAAGCCCATTGTTACACGGTTTTTCATTACCTGGTTTGCCACCGCACCCTTGGTTGCCAGTGTTATCCAAAATTATCCTAGCATGCTCGTGCTACCGTTTGATTGGTGGATTTTATGGCTTGCATCCTTGGCCTATGCGATTGCTTTTGGTATCCACGCATGGAGATGCCCTCAATTCATAAAGCGGTATCCGACCTACCCAGCCTATCAAGCACGCGGGCACTCACCGCGTTGGCTTGTTTGGGAGTTTCATGGATGTTGGACCAGCATTCATACAGTCAGTCGTGAAAAGCTCGAAAATCGCGTGGTTGGAAAGAACTACGCGAAAGAGTCGAGCGAAAATCCAGATTTCCGAAAAGAGCCGCAGGTTTCTGAAAAAGGGACGATATTTCAGTTCCCGCATCTTACGAAAAGTTACGACCTTGCGATTAAGGAAGACGCACCAGAAGAGGTGGTCAGAGACCTCTTTTGGGAAATTTTTGGCAGGTGGACCAGCAGCGGCCCCAAGATGCGCTTGCTCATATGGGGGCTTCTCGCTGTGGCGATGGTTTTGGTCTTTGTAACTGTCCTTCAGGATATTTGTTTCGTACTATCCCTGCTTTGGGTAATAAATTAGAGTGTCATCATACAAATATTATATGGCTCCGACGAGCCAAATGCACTTTTGCAGCGTTCCGTTACGTTTAGACTCGTATAGTAACTGCCAGTTTGGTTGCCAGTATTGCTTTTCAAAAGCGCGCGGAGGTTCGTTTGGTGTAAACGGTGCAACTACGATCAATAATGCACAACTTAGGAAACGGCTACAGCGTGCCGCTGAAGGTAATCCTCGGGGCGCAACCGAAGACTTCATCCAGAGACGAATTCCCGTTCAATTTGGGGGAATGAATGACCCGTTTGGCCCTTCCGAGAGTAAGAAGTCGATCTCGCTTGAGACCTTAAAGGTGCTGGCAGAGTACGATTACCCAACCATAATTAGCACAAAGGGAACTATTCTCGCCAGCGATGAGTACCTTTCGGTCTTAGCTCGGGGAAACTTCTATGTCAGAATTTCGGTTGCAGCAGTTGGCTCAGAGCTAACGTCCAGTCTTGAACCAGGTGTGCCGTCCGTAAACGACCGAATGAACTGCGCTAACAAGATTGCAGCCAAAGGCGTGTCGGTATCGTTGCGATTGCAACCAATTATACCGGACTTTGAGCAAGACGCGGAAAAGCTGATTATTGACGCAGCCAATCATGGTTTCAAACACGTTTCTGTCGAGTATTTGAAGCTACCAGTAGAAACCTCAGCGCATAATTTCGCAAAGCTTCAGCAGACGTTACCCGGAATTCGAAATTTCTACGCCGAGCAAAATGCCGTGCGTGTGGGACGTGAGTTCGTTCTACCAATCGCATTCAAGAAACCCCGCCTCGTCCGCCTGAAAAGAGTTGCCGAACAGCAGGGGTTAGTCTTTGGTTTCGCAGAGAACGAATTGCTTCTGCAGAATGACTTCTCTGCCTGCTGCAACGCGTCCGACTTGTTCTTGCGGGACGCCAATTATTTCAACTTCAACATTGCTGGAATTCTTCGAAAACAAATGCACTCGGGCGACTTCAGGTTCGCCGTGTCGGACAATGAATGGCTGCCAACTCATTCTGTTTTCAGCCATCTTAACTCGAAATCGAGAGTGCCCGTCGGCAACGGTTCCAACCGTGATGCTTGGACAAATTTCCTGAAAGCAAAGTGGAATGCAGGACCTTGGCGCGGCGGACCGTCTAGCTTTGACGGAGTGGTAAATACAGGCTCACTAGATGACGCGGGTAACAGTATTTATCGTTTGAATTATTAACTCGGTTCTTCTTCCGCCAATAACCCTCACCTTAATCAGGCCAAGCTGTCACTCGCTCCAAACATGAATGGCCGTTACGGGTCGTTAATGTTTAAAGCAATTATCTCGGTGCCAAGTTACGAACTCCGTTCTTGGCCGGTTGGCCAGACGCTCAGGCGCCAATAGCTTTCCAGAAGAATTGATCATCGCTGTCACGGCTTCTAGGTCGTTGCTTTGTCTAGACACGAGAATGGAAAGATCATCGGCAAGCCCGACCAAGCCTCTGTCAAACATCCAATGCGCGGTACCGGATAACGCTAACCCATTACTCACGATATCGGGGCCGTCACGGTCGACCGGCCTGATATGGGCTGCCTCAACTTCGGCACGCCCGCCACCATTGATGAGGCGCAGTCCCGTTATCGCGCACCGTTCGCCATAAGCGCGAAGAACATTCTTTCTGAAGTTGCGGTCGCGCACAGCGCGGTTAGTCAATTGGTCGACACGCTCCCGCGCTGTGAGATGCTGAAAGGGTACCTGCGGATCTTGGAAGCCGGGCATCTGGTTTGTCTGATCGACGCGAGGCAGAAAATCATCGTCTTGCCCAAGTCCGCGCTCCACGATCCGAGCGAAATCCTCTGCTGAGAGTCGCCGAACTGCAGCCTGAGCGCGGCCGGAAATATTTCCAAGATCGTTCAGCACGCCTTGCTCGACAATGCCGTCATTATCGCGGAATGGAACCGGATCGCCAAAGTCGAGATAGGTCCCGGGTTCGATTACAGCCAAATACATATCAGCGCTGCGAGGGTCTGCGATGACCTCTTGTACCTTGGCGACAGCGAAGTAGCCTTTGGTGTTTTTCACTTTGGTGGGTTCAAGGTAGACGATCCAGTCGCCTTCGCACTGCTGCACACGCGTCAGGTATTTTTTTGGGAACTGGTATCGTTCCGAAGGGACGTCATCGTAGCCCGAGTCTGTCCGGTGAATGAACACTCCGAACGTCACGCGAATTGGTCTCCCCGGCAGACGAGCTGGAGGCAAGTCTCAATCGCAGTGGGTAGTTCCCAGCACGCCTGAAGAGCTGTGAAACGGCGGTTCGTGTTTTGCTCACTCAGCAATCAAACGCTCCAATTTCTTGCTCGCGAAATGCAAGGTCAGAACTGAGCCTGTCAGCACTGGAACAAGGATGCCCGCCACGGCAACACAGATGATTATGCCTGCTCTGAACCAGGTGAATTCGGTGCCGTAGTCAAAGAAGTTGAAGTGAAGAAAGCCAGCAAGATACAGGGCACTAACGCCCATGTAGATGTTATATAACGGCGACAGTGGGTCAACTGTGGTTCGGTGCGCCCGTTCTAAGACTGCCCGGCGGGTACGCTTCCAGTTTTCGCTCGCTTTTTTCATTTCTCTACTCCCTAACAAGCTCGATCCAAGTGTGAACATCATCATCGGTTACCTCTCGCCCTTCGACGTGTGACTGATACCAGCGGGCGATGATGGCCCCGCGTTTTTCGCTTTTGATCTTGATGGCTTCTTCATTGAGGTGCTGGTCGAGTGAGGTCTCGATCCTCTTGAGCGCGTCGAAGTCATGGGCTGCACGGACCGCTTTGGTTCCCAACAGTATCCACGCTGCGTCCACGTCGAACCGATCAGCCATAGCGACCAGAGCTTCAACCGGCAGGCCGCGCTGGCCCTTTTCGTAGCTGTGATACGCGCGATGTGAGACTCCAATCGCATCGGCCATGGCGGTTTGTGTCAGGCCAACTTCATTGCGCGCAATCGCGAGGCGCGCGCCCATAGAAGTGAAGAGAGACTTAGAATCCTGCGCCATGCAAGTTTTCCTATTGACGAAACCGTCATATCGCGCAAAACTGCACAAAATAACGTAAAGTTACATTCAATTCCATCTGACCACGTCAGAAGGTGCAGAACAAGCGATTCCATGCGTACAGAAAATTCAACCCGAACGGAAAAGGATGACTGAAATGGCAGAGATCGACAAAACAGACAGCTCGCAAATCCTAGGGCTTGGCAAGACGCCAGCACAATGGGTTGAGATCATGGCAGAGCGAGGGATTGAAATTTCCGAACGCACCTTGCGAGAGCGGGCGAATGAGACAGGCGCGTTCTATCGGCTCGGTCGGACAATGCTGATCACGCCCGCACAGATCGATACGATTTTTGAAGGAGGTCAGTCATGCCGCTCGAAATCTACAAAAGGGGTCGGGTTTACTGGGCGAAGGGCTGGGTCGAGTACAACGGCAGGCGTATCGCAGGCCCATACCGGCGAAGCACTAAGGCATCTACAGAAGCAGGCGCACGGGACTGGGTAGCCCGCGAAACAGAGGCACAGATTCACCGATACGTTTTCGGGGATGAACCGCGCATGACCTTCTCTGATGCGATCTTGATCTACAAAGCATCCCCGAAAACGGCAAAGCAGCTTATTCCAATCGTTGAAGAGATTGGCGATCTGCCTTTGTCCGCGATCTCGGGCAGGATGCTCAAGGAACTGGGACCAAGCCTAAAACCAGATGCCTGTACAGACACATGGTGGCGGGAGATTGTCACGCCCGCCAGTGCAGTGATCAACAATGCCCATGACCTGAAGAACACGCCAACGATCCGCGTAAAGTCTTACGACAATTTTGAGCGCATCGCTCAAGACAAGCGGCGTAGCAAACTGAGCCGTGTGGAACGCACCCCAGCGGACAAGGAATGGATCGAGGCGTTTTGTAGCGCAGCTGATCCTTACAATGCTGCGTTGGTGCGGTTCATGTTCGAGACAGCGGCGCGGATTGATCAGGCAGTAACATTGGAGCCTAGTGATCTGAGAACTGCGGAGAATAAGGTGAGACTGAAAGCCCAGAAGGGGCATCCTGAAAGCTGGATCACCGTGTCGCCTCAAATGATGGATGAGCTGATCGCTTTACCGCCAAAGCGTCCTAAAAACCGCAAGACAGGAAGCTTCATGTCCTGCCGTGTCTTTGGTTACGGCAGTTCAACCGGCTACAACAACCGCTGGAAGACGATCTGTAAGCGGGCGGGTATCCAATACCTGTCTGCCCATCCAGCTGGGCGGCATGGCTTTTTCACCGAATTAGTCGTTCGGCAGGGCGTCGATCCAGTCACAGCCGCCAAAGCTGGGCGCTGGTCAGACCCCAATTTGCCGATGCGCATTTATGCCCATGCAGAGACGGATGAGGCCGATGTCAGAGCCCGTTTTCGTACAAACCATGTACAGGAAGACCCTGTACAAACACCCAAACCACCGAAATCAAAGAAGGAATAATGCTATGAACGGTTCCCTCCTAAGGGGCAGGTTGGTGGTTCGAACCCACCCGGGGTCACCAACAAAATCAAGCCAAGACAATCGCTTGAAATCCCATCAACGCGCAGAGAAACATCATAATGTGTTTCGAAAATTTGCACTTTTTCTGTTCATTAGCTGAAAATGAAAACGCCGCGTCTTTTTATAAAGACAGCGGCGTTTGGTCTTCTGAGGCGTACGAAAACTCTCTAGAGGAATGTATCCCAATTTGAGGTATCTCTGCAACATCAATCGGCACACAAGACGAACACAAACGCAGTGCCTAAATGATGGTATTTAGTCAGTCTTTTGGAACTGAATGCACCTTACGGCGATCAGCTTCATGAACACGTCGGCTACCCGACCGGTCGTTTTGTCCCTTACCGCTCGTACAAAATTCTTGTGTTCAGTTGGATTAAGGCGCGCAGCACTGCACTTTAGCAATGCTGGCAAACGTCTACCAGCTTGGATGGGGCATTTCATGCATCCCTATACCCCCCACTGTCTGGTTCCTGAAATTGTCATACCATCCTTCCCCTAGTTGTTGGGAGAACGCGTACGCGGATTAGGCGGCGGTGTTCACCGCGAATTCCTTGGTGAAGTTTATAACTCACAAAGCCGTCGATTTGGGTTCGTGGAAACAGAATTGACACCTTGATGGATCGCCTCTGCCTCACGGGCAACGCTTACCAGCGACCTCGCCCGTGGCAAACAAATCACGGAATTTGGCATTCTGGGACAAAGCATGACTCGCTTTGTAGCGCGGCAGGACAAAAACGGTCCCGCCGGACAATGGACCGAAGATTTGGTAACACAGGTACTCTACAGGGACGGTGCTAGAGGGCGTGGGATGTGCCGATCGATTTTAGCTGCATCGAACGTCCACAGTATCCCCGCTTTTAGGGCGATGCTTCCGCAAAGGTGATTCATTCCTGAAAAAACGATATAGTGAGGTTATTCTTCCTCGCAGGCCTAGCGACAAATTAATGGCCTCTGACACGGTCCAATGTGCTACAAAGCGTCATTCCTAGGGAGGGAGAAAAATGCCTCACGTTGAGCTAAATGGTGCCCATATTCATTTCACCGACACCGGCGGGACTGGCGGCGTAATCGTGTTTTCCCACGGCCTCCTATTTAATGGCGCCATGTTTGAGGAACAAATTGCCAATTTCCAGAAACAATATCGCTGTATTACTTTCGATCACCGCGGCCAGGGGCAGAGTGGTGTGACCAAAGGCGGATACGATATTGACACACTCACCGAAGATGCTGCTGCCCTCATTGAGCATCTTGGGGTCGCGCCTTGTCACTTTGTCGGTTTGAGTATGGGTGGATTTGTTGGCATGCGATTGGCCGCAAAACATCCGGAATTGTTGAAAACGCTCACCCTGCTCGATACCTCCGCGGACCCTGAACCGATCGAGAACGGACCGAAATACCGTATGCTCAATTTTGTTGCCCGCTGGATCGGTTTGTGGGCCGTAACGGGGCGCGTTTTGCCGATCATGTTCGGGCAGACATTCCTGAACGACGCGGCTCGGGTGAAGGAAAAGAAACGGTGGGCGGATGCGATTGCAGGCAATCATCGCATTGGTATATCGCGGGCAGTGTCGGGTGTGATTGAGCGCGATGGCTGTGCCGAACTTCTGAACAATGTTAAATTGCCCGTCGGGATCGGGGTTGGAGAGGAGGATGTAGCCACTGACCTTGAAAAATCTGAACGCCTTCATGCGGCGATTGAGGGGTCGGAACTATTCGTCCTAAAGGGCGCAGGCCATTCTTCTTCAATCGAGACACCAAAATTGGTCAACGACCTCATTGAGCGGACAATAGGCCGTGTGACTTAGGGGGGTCTTTCGGGAGAACTTCCCTTTGTTGCGCTCCTATTGAAACACTGCCGCATTTCTTAATACTTGTGCACGGAAGCGACCTCTCCAATCAAGTGTTTCAGACTAGCTACCTATTTGAATACATTGCAGGATCAAGTTGAGCCCGCATGATTAATGGACACATCACCCAATGCCTAAGACCCCTTTTGAGACAGTAAATCCGGACTCTAAAAAACTTGGAACACTGTCGACCTTGTCGATTGGCCTCGGCGGAATGGTCGGCGGCGGAATCTTTGCTGTAACGGGGTTGACGATTGAGTTGACCAAACAGGCCGCACCACTTGCCTTTGTCATTGCTGGGATTGTGGCCTTGCTGACCAGCTATTCCTATCTGAAATTGACGCTGGCCTATCCGGGCGAGGGCGGCACTGTTGATTTCCTCTGTCGCGGTTTTGGTACGGGTTTATTCACAGGGGCCGCCAATATCCTCCTCCTGCTGAGCTACGTGGTTTTGCTGGCGATTTACGCCTATGCCTTCGGAAGTTATGGCGCGGATCTCTTTCCTCATGAGTCGCAAAATTTCCTGATACATTTATTAACCAGCGGCGTCATAATCGGCCTTGTCGGCTTGAACGTTCTGGCAGCTAAACTCGTCATCAAATCCGAAAACGTGTTCAATATCATCAAAATGGTCCTGTTGGTCGGTTTCATCATTGCGGGTTTCCTCACACCGATGGACTGGACACGATTGGACCCCGTCGGCGCCGTGACGCCCGTCGCTCTCATTGCAGGCAGTATGCTGATTTTTCTGAATTTTGAGGGGTTTGAGCTGATCGCCAATGCTTCCAAAGATGTGGCCGACCCGCGCCGCTCCTTACCGATTGCCTACATTGGCGGAGTGCTCATTGTCATTGTCCTCTATGTCCTGATTGTGAGCGTTGTTTTGGGACATATGAGCCTTGAGCAGGTCGGCGCCAATAGGGACACGGCTCTTTCCGCTGCGGGCCGAGAGGTTCTGGGCAAGAACGGATATATAGCTATAGTCGTGGCCGCCTTAATGGCCACAAGCTCGGCGATCAATGCAACGTTTTTTAGTACAGGTCGCTTAGCCTATGTCATTGCCAAGACGGGGCAGTTGCCTAAGGAAATCGAACGAACAATCAGAAACGAACATTCCGAGGGGGCCATCATTTGCGCGGCTCTGGCACTAATCGTTGCTAATTTCATTCCCCTGCAAGCCATTGCAACAGCGGGCAGCGCCGGTTTTTTGCTCCTGTTTTTCTTCGTGAATGTCGCGAGTGTCCGTTTAGCCAAAGAAACGGGTGCTCGGGCGTGGATATCTGGCCTTGCGGCCTTCACCACTGCGGGAGCCTTGGGTGCGCTATGCTGGAAAGTCGCTGAAAACCCAGCAACACGTAGCCACCTCGTAATTGTAGGCGCGATGATCGTGGCCTCTGTGCTAATCGAGTTTCTTTATCGCTCAGCGACCGGTCGCAAAATCTCCCTCAGACGCCATAAAGCAATCTGATATGGGCAGGTGTTTTTAGCCGAGGCTACGCGGTTTGATATTGCGTTTCGCCGTTTCCAAATATGCAGATCCATAATGCTTACTAGGCTCTAATATGGCGTTTTCGGCCCATTCGTTCCATGCGTTGATAAACAACTCGTTCCGATAGGACCCTTCAAGGCGATGGGCGCGTATCGACTTCAACCAACGATCAAATGATTGCGGGTTGGCCCCATATGCCATATGCGCGGCAGCCCCACGACGTGCGGTATTATCCCAGCTTGGCATAACCCCGGCAATTGTATTGGCAGGGAGGCCACGCACGTAGGATTTCTTCGCGCTGTTTTCAATCACACCGTCATAGCTATAGATAAGGCCTGAAAAAGAGCCTGAATATTCGGAATCAAGACTATCAATTTCGATCAAATCTTTTTCAACGACCATTCCGTGCGGCGGCATTTCAATCCAGAAATCAAAAACGTCTTCGGCGACAGATTGATCGCCCGAAATATGGAACCGTACCGCGCCCAACTCCACTTCACCAATTCCAGAATCGCGCCAAGCTTGCCGCATTAGAGCCACATTTTGAACGGGGTTCGGCATGTCTTCGGGGCGATAAATCACGAATCTTGGGTCGCGACCATTTGGCCGTTGATAGCGAGCGTCCCGCATATATGGGAGGCTGTCCTCGACCAAGCGCTCTTCAAAACCTTCACCATAGGATTGATCCAGAAGGATTTCGCCCGAGAGGCCATCCCAATTGCGCCGCCAGCTTTCGTTGGCCCAACAAAGATAGAATGGGAAGTCAATTTCTGGGGCGTTAAGGAGGTTATTCATCGGCGTTTCTAAGATACGCGTCCGATCAAACCAGTAGTGATAGACACAAAACGCGTCGATTCCGGCATCCTTGGCCAACTCGGCCTGCTGCCCCATGACCGACGGCAATCGCAAATCATAGAACCCTAAATCGGCGGGTAAAACGGGTTGTTGGTGGGTTTTGTACTGGGGTTTCGCAGCGACGGTCGACGTCCATTCGGTAAACCCTTTGCCCCACCATTTGTCATTCATTTCAGTTGGATGGAACTGCGGCAGATAAAAACAGGAGGTAAATTCAGGCAATGGCAATGGGTCAGCAACAGGTCTCGACATGATTTCGGAGGTTTGACGCGTGGTCTGCCCCCCATTTGTAGCCAAGAACCCGACACCGCGTTCAAACGCATGGGCGAGTGTTCCGTCGACCTGGCCCAACTCATATTCGAAATCGTCCTCTGTCAGACGCATCCCCTTTATCATAGACAAGATTTCGGGCTTCAACCAATAAATGGACCCCGCTGGGAATGAAATCCCCTTCTCTGTGATAGGAACTTCGACCCGCGCCAACATCGCTTTTGTCCGCTCGAAATTAGACCCCCACCAGCGCGTTTCGGTAAAATGTTGACCGTCTGCAACAAGGAACCCTGCGGTCTCATCTGCCAAGAATGCATCAGTGATAAGGGACGTATTTTGCCCATCTAGAAGACCCGAAATCAAGTGATCTCGCCATTTTTCGCCATCGGTTCGATGCGGGGATTTCTTGGTATGAAACTTACAAATCGCGGAATAACCGTCCAGAACACTCGAATTCGCGAGATAGACAAAAGGGAAGATATCGCGACCGTGGTTATGCAACTCAAAACAACGCGCAGACGGGAAAGTCGCGCGAATATCGGCGAACATTTCATCCGTTTCACTCGGATCAAAGGTCGCTGTCACAAACAGGTCAAATTCGATATCTAGATCCAACAGACGCGCCTTAAAGTCTGACCACAAGTCATGATAAAACACGTGGATGACGATGGCAAACTTGGCCTTTTGGCCCTCGATCAAGGGTCTGACAACTGCAGTTTTCTTCCCATCTCGCGAGGACGCACCCGGGCGCACAGCAGTCGCACGTCCTTCGTTTTTGCCGCGCTCCAGATAATGCCGCAGGGCCTGTCTATGTTCAGGGCCAATATCTTTATTCAAACGCATGTAATCTCTGGGAGCGAAATCTGGGTTGGGACGCAACCCCAAACTCTCGCCATAAAGCACATAATGCCGTTCAGGGAACCGATGGTAAAAACGATTGATATTACTGTTTGTACGCAAATAGAACCCGCGGTCAAACTCTGGACTGCGCTTCAAAATATTCACGTATTTAACCGCTGACGGCGTCATGAAAGCGACTTTAAAAGAGGCCTTAAACCTCCGCTTTAGTGTCTCAATAGTGTGAAAATCCAAAAGGCCCGTCCCGAAAATTTGCGATGGTGAAAAATTCAGATTTTTCATCAGTCATTGAGAATAGTGCGGTTGTAACGGTTGAGCAAGAGAAGCCCAATGCCAAAAGCCGCGAATGACCCCAAATAGACGTAAAGAGGCTCGATATAACTGCCCTGATAATTCGTGTAAAAGCCGCGCCGCATTTCTCCCACTACATGAACAAGGGGGTTAAATACCAAAAACTCATTAAACGGACGAGGAATTGAGTCAAAAAGAAACAATACCCCAGAAATGATGAGAAGGGGCTTGTTTACAATGGCCCAAGCTTGCCCCCAGATTGGAAACATCGACATAAGAAAACAGTTTAATGTTCCAACCCCAAGCCCCAAGGCTGCCGCCATGCACATCGCGTTGATTATATGAAAGGGATCGAGAATTGGTCGCATATCGCCAAACCAAATAATGCCCCATATCACGAGGGCAAATACCATTATATGGGTCAAACTCGTGAGCAAGAAACGTGCGAGTATGGCATCAAAATAGGTAACCGCCGGATAGCTCAAAAGGGATTTAGAAAACTGAATCGAGGCCGCAACCTTTGATGAGAGGCCGAGATAGAAAACAAAAGGCAAAAAACCGGACGCATAGAAAAGGGGGAAGCTCGTCCCGAGGGGGGGAGCGCGAAATGCCGCGGAGAAGACGATCGACAACAGGGCAATACCCGCGACGGGTTCAAGGATCGCCCAAGCATATCCCCCTGGCGATCGGCCATAGCTGGTCGCCATTTCTCGAAGCAACAATGCGCCAACCGTACGGGCCGTCTTGTGCCTTCTCGCATGCAGGCCTTTCGCGAAGAATGCCACCGATCCACCCTTTTTTGTTCTATGGTTTCCCTTTTAATAGATATGAAGGAAGTGTTATCAATAGGCAAATGATCAGATGGGGAATCCAGTGTCGACACAGAAGGTAAATCCGGGATCCGGTCCCGTTGCTCAGCCGGCGGCCCCCAAGAATGCAAACCCGAATCAAGGGACGAGCCCCATTCGCCCTACGACTCCAGCACAACCCAAGGCAAATCCTGCCGCTCCCAAACCAGCGGCGGCAACACCAAAGCCAACCGTGGTTACCATAGCACCGCCAGCAAACAGAGCCAAACTAGAGCGGCGGCATGGGCTTATCGCTGTCCTTTTCGCCCTTATTGTTGTTGTGCCAGTGGGCCTCTGGGCTGCTTACCTTTATCAACGTGCAGAAGATCAGTTCGTATCAACCGTTGGGTTTTCGGTTCGAACAGAAGAAGCGCAATCGCCACTGGATATATTGGGTGGCTTGGGTAGTCTCTCCGGATCGGGCTCCCGCGACGCGGATATTCTCTATGAATTCATCCAGAGCCAAATCATGGTCCAAACCATTGACGCACAACTCGACCTACGAAAGCTATTCTCTATTCCCGAAACCGATCCGATTTTCTCGTTTGATCCGGAAGGTTCAATAGAAGATCTGGTGAAGTATTGGCAACGCATGATCCGCGTAAACTACGATACCGGCACACAACTTATTGAACTCCAAGTTCGGGCCTTTACTCCGCAAGACGCCCAAAATATCGCACGGGCGATTTTTGAGGAAAACTCGCGAATGATTAACGCGCTTAGCGCGATTGCCAGAGAAGACACAACGCGTTACGCCCGCGAAGAGCTGGACAAATCCATCGCGCGCCTGAAAATCGCGCGGGAGAAAATGACCCAATTTAGGCTGCAAAATCAAATCGCCGATCCGGAAACGGAAATCGTGGTGCAAACTGGCTTGATGAATGCCCTTCAACAAAGGCTTTCGGACGCGCTTATCGAACTTGATTTGCTCAGTGACATTGCGTCGAAAACCGACCCTAGGATCACCCTCGCTCAGCGAAAAATCGATGTTATTCATGCGCGGATCAATGATGAGCGGCGGAAGTTTGGGTCCAATCCAACCGGCCAAGGTGGCGAAGATTTTTCCACAATGATCGGCGAATTTGAAAGCCTGATTGTTGATCGTGAGTTTGCCGAGAAATCCTATCTTGCCGCCTTGCAGGCCTATGATTTTGCTTTGGCCGAGGCCAGCCGTCAGAGCCGGTATTTGGCTGCCTATGTGAAACCAACCTTGGCAGAAACAGCCCTTCATCCAAAGCGCGAGCTACTGTTAGGTCTAGCAGCCCTGTTTTTATTCATGATCTGGGCAATTCTAACGCTGGTCCTATATTCCATCCGAGATCGCCGGTAATTCTATGATTCAGCTTTCGAATCTCAGCAAGACTTTCTTTCTTAATGGAAAGTCTAAAGTTGTTGCGCAAAACATTAACGCGGTCTTCCCGTCTGGTGTTTCGATTGGGCTTTTGGGGCGAAATGGAGCAGGCAAATCCACGTTGCTGCAAATGATTTCTGGCACGCAACGGCCAACCTCGGGTTCGATAAGTTCAACGGGGTCAATTTCCTATCCGGTTGGTTTTGCAGGAAGTTTTCATCCGGAACTCACAGGGTCTCAAAATGCACGGTTCGTTGCCCGTATTTACGGCGTGGATACGGAAAAATTGACCGAATTTGTTAAGGATTTCGCCGAATTGGGCGTGCATTTCGACCTACCGTTTCGAACCTATTCCTCGGGAATGCGATCGCGTTTAGCATTTGGCGTGTCGATGGGAATCAAATTCGATACCTACCTCGTGGATGAGGTCACATCTGTTGGCGACGCGGCGTTTCAAACAAAAAGTTCCGCGCTTTTTCAGGAACGCATGAAGACAAGCGGCGCAATTGTTGTGTCTCACTCCCTGCCGATGATAAGGAAATTGTGTTCGGCTGGTGCGGTCCTAGAGAAAGGCCGCCTTTTTTACTACGACGGTATTGAAGATGCGATAAAGCATTATAACCACGTGATTCAGGGCCGAACCCCGCCTTGGATTGTCGAATACTAGCCGTATTCCACAGAATTGATCCTAATCAGAGCCAAAAAGATCACGCGTAAACACTTTGTCAGCGACGCTAAGAAGCTCGCTGGATGTTCGATTTGCCACGATCACATCGGAACATCTTTTGAATTCCTCAAAGTCCGAGAAAACCTTGGAATGGAAAAATTCATTTTCATGCAAAGCGGGTTCATAGACAATTACGTCGATACCCTTGGCCTTAATCCGCTTCATGATCCCTTGAATCGAACTTTGGCGAAAATTGTCTGAGCCTGTTTTCATAACAAGGCGATATATACCGACAACTTTAGGGCCACGTGCGATGATTTGATCGGCGACAAAATCTTTGCGGGTGCGGTTCGCATCCACAATGGCACGGATCAAGTTTTGTGGAACTTCCGAATAGTTTGCCAACAATTGCTTGCTGTCTTTGGGTAGGCAATACCCGCCATATCCAAACGACGGGTTGTTGTAATGGCTTCCAATGCGTGGATCCAAGCCAACACCGTCAATGATCTGACGTGCATCCATTCCCGAAGCCAAGGCGTAACTGTCCAATTCGTTAAAATAGGCAACGCGCATCGCCAAGAACGTATTAGCAAAAAGTTTGATCGCTTCTGCTTCGGATGCGCCAGTAAAAAGGGTCTCGATGTCCTCTTTTATAGCGCCTTCCTTCAGCAGATCAGCGAATATCTTCGCCCGCTCGCTCTTTTCACCGACAACAATTCGGCTAGGATATAGGTTATCATAAAGTGCACTCCCTTCCCGTAGGAATTCAGGGCTAAAAACTACTTGATTAGTCTCTAACTCGGCTGAAATTCTCTTTGTAAAACCCACGGGTATCGTTGATTTTACAACAATGGTTGCCGTGGTGTTCACGGAAATGACTTCCTTGATAACCGCCTCAACTGTGGATGTATCAAAGAAATTTGTCGAGGGATCGTAATTGGTTGGCGTCGCAACAATGACATAGTCGGCATCACTATAGGCGCGATTCCGATCGTCTGTTGCCAACAGTGAAAGTTGCTTATTGGTCAAAAATTCCTGAAGTTCCGCGTCTTCAACTGGGCTCCGGCGCGCGTTCACCGCCTCCACGCGTGAAATGTCTAAATCCACAGCGATCACGTCGTTATTTTGTGCCAATAAGACCGCATTTGACAAGCCCACATACCCAATCCCAGCTACACAAATCTTCACGTCAATTCCTAACTTTAAAACTCATATTTTTGTACGCTTGGTCTATCAGAGGTTCAGAAAAGACACACACTGAATTCAACCCTTGCAAGAACACGGTTCGATTCTGTTGCTCAACTGGACAATTTCTTGCCTTGCGATCTAAGCTACCGGCTATACTGTTCCCAAATATTGTGTGGGTGGGATTTGGTTTTCGTGACAAGAAACGCACGAAAACCCGGCGTAAGACACGTATTGTTACGCTCAAACATGGGCAATTGAGGGCTAAGTATGAACATTCAGGAATTCCCCTTACAGCGGGCTGGTGCCGATCTTGACCATTTGCTGGAAAAAGCAAAATCCTTTGATCCCGTTGTGACCGCCGTGATCCATCCTTGTGATGCGCTGTCCTTAGCTGGAGCCCTTAAAGCGTGGGATCTTAAGCTCATTGTGCCCATTCTAGTTGGCCCAGAGAAACGAATTCGGAGCGTGGCCGATCAAGAAGGTCTTTCGTTGGACGGGGTTAGAATCGTTGACTCCGAGCATAGTCACGATTCGGCCGAGCGGGCGGTTCGCCTTGTCCGCGAGGCGAATGCTCAGGCCTTGATGAAGGGTGCGCTACACACTGACGAAATAATGACCTCCGTATTGGACAAAACGGAGGGTTTGCGAACAGAGCGCCGTATGACCCATGTGTTCTTTATGGACGTGCCAGCTTATCCCAAACCGCTCCTTATCACCGACGCTGCAATCAATATCGCACCCGACTTATTGACCAAGGCCGACATTGTTCAGAATGCGATAGACCTTGGGATTGCGCTTGGAATATCGGTACCAAAAGTTGCCATTTTGTCAGCCGTCGAAACGGTTAATCCGCGTATACCCTCAACAATTGAAGCTGCAGCGCTTTGTAAAATGGCGGAGCGTGGCCAGATAATAGGTGGCATCGTCGATGGCCCTCTGGCATTTGACAACGCTATTTCACCCCAAGCTGCCAAGGCGAAAGGGATCATTTCCGATGTCGCCGGCCACGCGGATATTCTTGTCGCCCCAGACCTAGAATCCGGAAATATGATCGCCAAGCAGCTTACGTATCTTGCGGGTGCGGAATCAGCGGGACTGGTTTTGGGCGCACGCGTCCCCATAATTTTAACCAGCCGCGCTGACGGAATCCGCAGCCGTATCGCCTCCTCGGCGCTCGCGTCCCTTTATAGAGCTTCTCAGTTCAAATGAAGGCGGTTCTTGCGCTCAATGCTGGATCATCCACATTGAAGTTCAGTCTCTATCGCGCCTTAAAAGAGCCGAAACTCATTTTGTCCGGCATGGTCGACAATATAGCAGGTGCCGCTGAACTTATCCTCAATCGAGGTGGCAAGAAGACCAATACTCCCGTCCAAGCGGCGACACCACAAAGTGCCTTGGACGCAGTTCTGTCGGGACTATCCAGCGATTTCGCGAAACTGGATATTGTCGCTGTCGGCCATCGGATCGTACATGGTGGTACCCGATTTGGTGCTCCCGAAATCCTCACACTCGAAACAATGGAAGCACTGGGCGACCTGACTCCCCTTGCGCCACTCCACCAACCATTCAATCTCGCGGGTGTACGAGTCGCGCAAATCGCCTTTCCGTCTGCGATTCAAATCGGTTGCTTTGACACCGCCTTTCACCGCGAGCACCCGTGGGTAAATGACACTTTCGCGCTGCCCCGAGAGTTCTATGATCAAGGTATTCGCCGTTACGGATTTCACGGGTTGAGCTATGAATTTGTAACCGAAGAACTCATGCGTCGCTATCCAGACCTCAAAGACAAGCGGATCATTATCGCTCACCTAGGGAACGGTGCGTCTATGTGTGCGATCAAAAACGGAAAAAGCCGCGCGTCTTCGATGGGCTTCTCGGCTCTTGATGGCCTACCGATGGGAACCCGCTGCGGACAAATTGATCCCGGAGTAATTCTCCACCTCATTGAGCAAAGAGGAATGACCCCACAGGAGGTTACGCATCTTTTGTACCATCAAAGTGGTATGAAAGGTTTGTCCGGAATTTCCGGTGATATGCGTAAGCTACTGGCGTCTGATGCGTCGGCAGCCAAGGAAGCGTTGGATTATTATGTATTCCGTGCCCGACGGGAAATTGGGGCTTTAACCGCAGTTCTTGAGGGCCTTGATGCCTTTGTTTTTTGCGGAGGTGTTGGAGAAAACTCCGCCGTTCTTAGGCAACGTATAACCAGCGGTCTTGGTTATCTCGGCCTCTTCGTAGACCCCATTAGAAACGCCCGAAATTCTTCGCAGATCGGTACAGGACCCGTTCAAGTATTGACGATCCCAACAGACGAAGAATATGTGATTGCTCGCGCGGCGGTGCAATCTCTAAACAGTCTCTAATCAAAGGTCTTTGGTTCATCTGGGACTATTTCCGCATCCTGAACGTCTTCCTCTGCATCCAAGTCGTCGTTACGAATACTCTCGGTAATGAGCGCCAGCATTGAAGCAGAATTTGTTGATTCACTTTCGGGTTCCGATGGCGTTTTCCAACTCAATGTATCAATGCTATTGCATTTGGTACAAACTGGCACCCAAACACCGTGCACTTGCCCACAGTTATCGCAAACCCATGCCTCGCTTCGGGGGGCGGTAACTGCTTTTGCAAGCCATCCCCGAACAGTCGCATCGTCCGCGCCTTCACCCCGTTCAATCGCCGCCATCAATGCCAAACTACGGGAGGACGGTGACGTTTCTGCCAATGTCCCCATTTTTCTCCGCGCCGTGGGAAAGTCTTCCGCAGAAATAAGGAGTTCCGCCAAAAGCATTATCGTCTCGGGGTGGCCTGTGCGCTGTGTGGTGAGGGCCTCAAATCGCTTCAACCGTGCTTTTGCATCTTCGTTTGTATCAATTCGAGCAAAGGCTGCCGCCAAATCGGGATGGGGTTGAGCAGCCCACGCTTTTTTCAACAACCGCGCGGCAAGCTTTGGTTTGCCCTGCTCCATATAGACATCCGCGGCTAAAACGGACGCCGGGATTAAGTCGGGAGATTGTTTTTGTGTGGCAATCGCGGCTTCACGTGCCTCGATCGTTGACTTTTCATCCAAAAGGATACTGACTTCGGACAACGCCAATACAGCGTCGCGTCGCTTATAAACATCTCTTGGAATCGCCCCTGTCTTGAGCTGAGATTTAAGGGTGCGGCGCGCGCCTTGCCAGTCGTGCTTTTCGGTCTGAAGCTGCAACAACGTGTTCTGGGTTTCTGTGTGTCGTGGTTTTAAGGCAAAAGCTTTTTCCGCAAGGGCCAACGCTGTGACTGTATCTCCCTGTGCAAGTTTCTGTTTCATTATCCCACGCACGCCAACGAAACGCGTGCGCTCGTCAGTAAGCAACCGCCTGTAAACTTCCTCAGCTTTTTGAGTATCACCAGAGATTTCAGCGGCCTGCGCCGTCAATAGATTCGTCAATTCGGGCCGGTTTAGATACTTGTCAGCACGCGCTGCCTTCGCCATCGCAACGCGACTTTCACCCGACGAAAGCGCCATCATTCCCTGCGCCAGTGCCTCATATCCCTTACGCTCACGGTTGCGATCGAAGTACCGCGAAATCGCGGTTTCGTCGCCACTCAGGAAACGTATGACGGCCACAATAAGTCCTACGATTTTGATCAGGAGCCACACCAAAACAAGGAGAGCTGCCAAAACGATTGCCGCCTGCAACGGCTGCAACGTAAATTCAGTGTTTGCGACCGCAATCCGAATTCCCTCGTTCGACTCAGCTAATATTCCAGCGCCCAGCGCGAGCGCAGCAATAAGAACCACAAAAGATAGAATTTTAACTAGTGACCAAATCATGAGGGCTCTCTTAATTTTCTGAAATTGAGGAAACGAAGGTTTGGATGGCGGCTTGTGTCTCTAATCGGTAAGTTGCGGACTTCACCCAATCCGCCATTGCTTCTTGGCTCGCTGAAGGGAGGGACGCAATTTCTGAAAGCGCCTCTTGGAGGTTTGCATCCCCAACTGCAGCCTCGGCCCTAGAAAGGATGGCATCAGGATCATCGCCGGCACGCGGTTCCAATGATCTCGCTCCAGTTTGACTGCGCAAAAAGGCGCCCAATCGGTCAATCGCACTTTCGTCCGTCGTTTCATACGCAACTGCAGCAATAGCGGCGCGTGCCGCAGATGGGAACGCTCTCCTCAGGTCCGCCACGGTCGCCACGCCGGAAATCGAAGCGGCTTGCAATTGAGCGGATGCTTCTTTTCCGGTTGCTTTTGTAATATCAGCCAAAGCGGCGTCAAAAGAGTTACCGCCTTCAATCGCCGAATTAATATTGGACATTCCAGCCCTTAATAGAGCCGCATTAGCGATCGCAGTTGCCCCAGCCTGAAGCTCTTCGGCTTGGCTTGTGGCCATAGATATCTTGGCTTCCGCCTCTTTGGCAACGGTTTCAATCTGGGATTTTTGCGCCGCCAATGTTTCACGCATAGCTGTCAATTCCCGCTCGTAAGCAGCTACCGCAGCATCAGATGCATCATTGCTAGAAATCGGGCGTTTCTCAAGGTCGGTTAACCTCACCGAAAGCTGTTCGACACTCGCACTCAATGCATCAAGTTCAGCATTTACGCCTACAACATCCTGCTTGCTTTCTTGAGAAAGCGCCGTCAGTTCAGTGGTGTATTCCGCGCTATCGACTTTGCTTCCCAACGCGCTCGCTTGTGTCTCAATCATTCGTCTGAGTTCAACTATTTCGTTTGATTGGGATGCGATCTTGGCGTCCATTTCACTAGTATCTATGCCCGCGACAGGCCACCCTTCGGGCACGAATTGTGCCACACCAAAGCCAAGTATTGCAGCAACCGCACCACCAACAAACGCGGGAACCCCTGCCCTTTTTTTGGCAACTGGTTCGATATGGTCGTCGGCATCCGGTTTTTCCGAAGCCACGTCTGCATCTGGCTCGATATCTGGAATGACAGCCTCATCCTGCGCTTCAACTTCGACCGTTTCAATATCGACCGTTTCAATATCGACCGTTTCGACAACAGGTTCAGATTCCGCGTTCGTTTCTTCAATTTGTGCGTTTTCGGGAGAAGTCTTATTGGTCACGAAAAGTCCCTTTCTAGCGTCACATTAACAATAGCCATCCGTGACGCATATCACAATCAAGTTAGGTCTACGCGCGCGTTGCGAGGTTCAATCGCAGAAATATCGCGCTACAATTTGAAGCATCATATCTCCGGTTGGTAGTCGAGGTACAACAATATTTTTGCGAAAAGGTGTTGGAAGTTGGCTGGCTACATTTTGACTCAGCGCAACGATCTTTATTTTATGAGTGCGCGCAAGAGGAAGAGCGAGGTTTTGAATTTGTTCAGAAAACAATTCGGCCGTTCGTGGCGAAAACAGCGGAGCCACCACAATATCTTCTCCTTTTAAAAGGGATTGCGCCTTTTGCGTCAACGGCAACGCATTTTGCATGTACACAACTTGCTCTAAACACCTGACCCCAGCAGATTTCAATCGACCGGCAACATCGCCACGCGTAAACGCGCCGTGTAGGTGAACGAGCTCCATTTCTGGCGGGTTAGAGACTATTTTTTGCACGAGAGCTGAGGCTGTTTCGCCGACCTCTCGCACGTCAAAGCCAGCCTTTCTCGCGAATTCTGCCGTGATGTCGCCGACGCAATATGCGGGCCTTCCAGCGCCCGCCCCTGCTCCAATAACTCCGTTTCGGGATGAAAAAATCGCAGCTTCAAACCCCACATCATACTGCAAATATTCGATCTCAATAAGAGGTGAGTAAGTCACGTCCTCTTCAGGCCCAAGATTTAGCCTGTTAGCAAAGTCTTGGGCAGCTTGGATGGGACGTGTAAGTAATAGGGCTGGATGTTTTGAAATCATTGACGAACTACTGGATTGTTTAGATTGAGCGGGAATGTTACCTGCGAATAGAAAGGAGCGCCAATGCCAAAGCAACTCACAGTGCTGGGAATCGAAAGCAGCTGCGATGATACCGCCGCGGCAATTGTACGCCACGAAGTTGGTAGCGCCCCACAGATTTTGTCGCAAGTAGTGGTCGGACAGGCCGACCTTCACAAGGATTTTGGTGGTGTGGTCCCCGAGATCGCCGCACGTGCGCATGTAGAAAAGCTCGATTACTGCGTCCAAGATGTCATGAGCCTTGCAGGTCTCAGCTTTTCTGACCTTGACGCAATTGCCGTAACATCCGGCCCCGGTCTCATTGGCGGTGTCATTTCGGGCGTCATGTGCGCCAAAGGAATCGCAGTAGCAGCGGGCTTGCCGCTGATTGGCGTCAACCATCTTGCGGGGCACGCCTTGACCCCCCGCCTGACGGATTCCCTCGATTTCCCCTATCTCATGCTGCTGGTCTCGGGAGGGCATTGCCAATTTTTGATCGTTCGCAGCGAAAACGAATTTACCCGCCTAGGGGGCACCATCGACGACGCCCCCGGTGAAGCCTTTGACAAAATCGCGCGGATTTTGGCGCTACCGCAACCCGGTGGTCCGAACATCGAGAAATGTGCGCTTTCCGGTGATCCGGCGCGTTTTCGTTTTCCGCGCCCGCTTCTTGATCGGCCGGGATGCGACATGTCGTTCTCTGGGTTAAAAACGGCCGTTCTCCGCGCCCGTAATTCCGTGGTTTCCGACAAGGGCGGGCTTACCAAGAAAGATCAAGCCGACCTGAGCGCGGGTTTTCAACAGGCGGTCACGGCGGTGTTGATAGAGAAAACACGCCGTGCCCTTGCAGTTTACTTGTCTGAAAACCCAAGTGTGCCGGCCTTTGCTGTTGCGGGAGGCGTTTCGGCCAATATGGAAATTCGAGCTGCATTAGAGACTGTTTCTGCGGAAAACGGTGCGCGTTTCATCGCGCCTCCGCTTGCCCTATGCACGGATAACGCCGCGATGATCGCTTGGACTGGGCTTGAGAGATTTCGGGCAGGTCACGAGGATGATATGACACTAGCCGCTCGCCCTCGATGGCCACTCGACACCAAAAGTGGTTCAATGCTTGGGTCTGGCAAGAAAGGGGCCAAAGCGTGAGTATTTCTGTTTTAGGTGCTGGCGCCTTTGGCACGGCGTTAGCGATTACATTGTCCAATGCGCGCACCGACGTTACGCTGTGGGCGCGTGATGAAATCGCAGTGAAGACAATGCAAACGACACGGATGAACGCCGCGCGCCTTCCGAAGGCCCGTTTTCCCAAAACCTTGACCGTGTCATCCGACCTAGAGACGGCATGCAAAGCGGACACCATTCTTCTCGTCATCCCAACCCAGAAACTCGCCGCCTTCCTTCATTCGCATGCGACATTGTTGGATGGAAAAACGCTGGTTGCATGCTGTAAGGGCGTAGACCTCGCAACGGGTTTAGGTCCGGTGCAAACCATTGCGTCAACAATCCCATCGGCTCAGGCCTGTATTTTGACTGGGCCGAGTTTTGCAGTAGATATTGCCGCGGGCCTCCCGACCGCCCTCACACTTGCTGGCCCCAAAAATTGCTTGGAACCGCTGCAAGAAATGCTGTCGACACCTGCCCTGCGGCTCTATTGGACAACCGATACGGTTGGCGCTGAACTCGGTGGAGCCCTTAAAAACGTCATTGCAATCGCGAGTGGCGCGGCCATTGGGGCCGGTTTCGGGGAAAGCGCCCGCGCCGCCGTTATGACGCGGGGGTATGCCGAAATTCAACGCCTTGCGATTGCCCTTGGTGCCATGCCGCAAACCCTTGCAGGCCTTTCCGGCTTCGGGGATTTGGCGCTTACCTGCACATCCACAAGAAGTCGCAATTTTAGTTTTGGGTTTGCACTGGGGGCAGAAACGGAATTTGATTCTGGTTTGACGGTTGAAGGCGCGAAAACCGCCGAAGCTGTCTCTAATCTGGCTAAAAAACATGGTATCGAAATGCCCATCACAAATGCCGTGGCCGCAATTTTGGCTCAACGTCTAACAGTTTCCCAAGCGATGGAAGCCCTCATCGCGCGCCCTTTAAAGGAGGAATAACATGTTCGTAGCCCTAATCGCCAAGGATAAACTTGGCTCCCTCGACGTACGCAAAGCCAACAGAGACGCGCACGTGGCCTATCTTAAGTCCACCGGTGTCGCGCAAGCAGGTCCATTTCTGGACGAAAATGGCGACATGTGCGGCTCGCTTGTAATACTGAATGTTGAAACCATCGCAGATGCACAAGCATGGGCCGACCAGGACCCCTATGCCAAGGCAGGCCTGTTCCAATCTGTTGACCTACAACTTTGGAATCGGGTCATTGGCTAATGGCGTATTGGCTGTTCAAATCAGAGCCTAATGCATGGGGTTGGGACGATCAGGTCTCCAAAGGCGGTGTGGGCGAGGAATGGAACGGGGTGCGCAATTATCAGGCGCGCAACAATATGCGGCTGATGGAAATCGGCGACTTGGGTTTCTTTTATCACTCCCTCAAGGAAAAGGCCGTTGTCGGCATTGTTGAGGTCTGTGCCCTCGCGCATCCAGACAGCACAACCGACGATCTGCGCTGGGAATGTGTGGATATTCGCGCTGTGAAACCTGTAGTAAAACCTGTTACCCTCGCCATGTGCAAAACGGACCCGCGCCTTGAAAACATGGCTTTGGTCAAGAATACGCGTCTCTCGGTTCAACCCGTAACAGAGGCTGAATGGACTATCATCTGCGAGATGGCTGGAGTGACTTTTTAAGGTTTGCGAAGTTTTCCGATTGCAATATGGAATTAAGGTTATATTGAGCGAAGAAACTGGAACTCTGACGGAATTGGACACTGCCTTGACCCATGACAACACTGCCGCAAATTCTGTTTATGCGATCGAACGCTGGGGTAAGGATCTAGTCGGCGTGCTTCCCAATGGCGATCTTGGGCTTCGGAACCCCCTCAAGCCAGACGCGCCTATGGTGAGTTTGCCTGTGATTTTGCAGGACCTCGAAGAACGCGGCGTTCATGCACCCCTTTTGTTGCGTGTAAGCTCGTTTCTGGAAAGCAGTATCCGCGCACTCAACGAAAGTTTTGCCTCCGCGATCAAACGTGCAGGATATAAAAACGATTATCGTGCGGTTTTCCCCGTCAAAGTGAACCAGCAAGCACAGGTTATCAGCCGGATTGTTGAATTCGGCAAGCCATACTCCCATGGCCTTGAAGCGGGTTCCAAGCCTGAATTGGTGATCGCCCTCGCCCAACCTTTGGCGCACGACGCGCTTATTGTTTGCAACGGTGTTAAAGACGCGGAATTCATCCGCCTTGCCATTTTGTCGCGTAAACTCGGGTTCAACACCGTGATTGTTCTGGAAAGCCCGAAGGAATTACAGACCGTTCTTGCCGTGGTTAAAGAATTGGGCGAGGAGCCACAACTTGGTGTTCGGGTAAAACTTTCCAACCGAATTTCTGGGAATTGGGCAGAGAGTTCCGGCGATCGTTCGACCTTCGGGATGCACACAGACCAACTTGTTGACGTTGTTGATAGCCTCAAAGAAGCAGGCCTCATTCACTGTCTCAAATTTCAGCACAGCCATTTGGGCAGTCAAATTCCGGACGTAAATGACGTGCGCCGCGCTACTGGCGAAGCATGCCGTTATTTCGTCGAACTCACACGCGAAGGGGCGCCCCTGACTCACCTCGATTTGGGTGGCGGACTTGGTGTTGACTATACGGGCGAGAAATCAACCAACGAGAACTCGATCAACTATTCGGTCGACGAATATTGCACGAACATTGTTGAGACCGTGTCCTATGCATTGGATGAGGCGAAAATCCCGCACCCAATTCTTGTAACCGAGAGCGGTCGGGCCGTTGTTGCGACCTCGTCGATGCTTATTTTTAACGTCCTTGAGGCCACACTTTACGACTCTCACAACCCAACCGTACCTGCGGCTGAGGATCATCACTTTGTTTCCGACCTTGCTGCGGTTTCTGGCTATTTAGAGCCACAACGCCTTCAAGAGTGCATTAATGATTCCAGCTTTTATCGCAACGAATTGCGGGCCTTGTTTCGGCGGGGATATATTGACCTGCGCCAAATGGCGCGCGCAGAGCGTATTTATCTCCACCTCATGTCCAAGATCAAAAGCCTTGCGCCCGAAGTGGGCACGGCCCCAGATGTCGATGCTCATTTGGAGCAGTTGGCGGATATCTATCACTGTAATTTCTCACTGTTTCAATCGCTTCCTGATGTTTGGGCAATCGACCAAGTTCATCCTTTGGTGCCACTACAAATGCTCAATGTTGCCCCCGACAGACGCGCGGTTTTGTCGGATATCACGTGTGATTCCGACGGAAAAATAGACAAGTTCATCCTTGCGGACGGAATTTCGCCTTCGCTTCCTGTTCATACTCTGGACGAAAGCAAACCCTATTACATCGGTGTCTTTTACGTCGGGGCCTATCAGGAAACTCTGGGCGATTTGCACAACCTATTTGGCGATACCAATGTGGCGACAATCGACCTGCGCGACGACGGAAGTTTCGACCTTTTGCACGAACAGGAAGGCGACACGATTGCCGAGGTTCTGTCCTATGTCGAATACGATCCGCGCGATTGTGTCGATGCGTTCCGTGCAAGGATCGACAACGAGATTTCTCACAAGCGCCTAAATCCCAAAGACCGCAAAACACTTTTGGCGGCTTACCGCGACAGCATTAATGGCTATACTTACTATGAATAACAACGAGACGAGGAGAGACGTCATGGGCAAAACATTAGTAATCGGCGCGGGCGGTGTATCGTCCGCCGCTGTGCATAAAATGGCAATGAATTCGGATGTTTTCACCGAGATCACCTTGGCTTCACGGCGCCTTTTCAAGTGCGATGAGATCGCGGCGGGGGTTAAATCCCGCACAGGCGTCACGATCAAGACGGCCCAAGTGGACGCAATGGATGTTCCTGCCGTTGTGGCTTTGATCCGCGAAACGGGTGCGGAATTACTGGTCAATCTTGCGCTTCCCTATCAAGACTTGGTTCTGATGGATGCCTGTCTTGAAGCTGGAATCCACTATCTGGATACCGCTAACTATGAGCCAGAGGACGAAGCCAAATTTGAGTATCACTGGCAATGGGCCTATCAGGACAAGTTTAAGGCTGCGGGTCTAACCTGCATTCTTGGCTCTGGTTTTGATCCAGGGGTGACCTCGATTTACGCCGCTTGGCTCAAGAAACACAAGTTGGATACCATTCGCCAAATCGACGTCCTTGATTGCAACGGCGGCGACAATGGCAAAGCGTTTGCCACCAATTTCAACCCCGAGATCAACATCCGAGAAGTCACCGCAGACGCGCGTCACTGGGAAAATGGCGATTGGGTGACGAGCCCCGCTATGACCCACAAAGTAGCCTTTGATTTCCCAGAAGTGGGCGAGAAGAACATGTACCTCATGTATCATGAGGAACTCGAAAGCATGAAAACCCACTTCCCCGAAATCGAACGGGCGCGGTTTTGGATGACGTTCGGCGATGCCTATATCAATCACGTGCGCGTGCTTGAGGGCATTGGCATGACGTCCATTGAGCCTATTATCCATAACGGCCAAGAAATTATCCCGCTACAATTCCTTAAATCCGTGTTGCCAGATCCGTCCGATTTGGGCGAATTGACCAAGGGCAAAACCTGTATCGGGGATATTGCGACGGGTCTCAAAGATGGCGTGGAAAAAACCTATTATATCTACAATATCTGCGACCACGAGGAGTGTTACGCCGAAGTTGGAAGCCAAGCGGTTTCTTATACGACCGGTGTTCCAGCCATGATCGGCGCGGCTATGGTTCTCAAGGGAATTTGGCGCGAGCCAGGCGTTTGGAATACCGAGCAGTTGGACCCAGACGCCTTTATGGACATGCTCAACGAACATGGTCTCCCGTGGGAAGTCCATGAGCTTAGCGGCCCTGTGGAGTTCTAAACATGGCTCAAATCATGCAAACACAAGCTGGCGACGCAGGTGCCTTTTCGCATTTTGATTTGTCACGCGTTCCCAGCCCGTGTTTCGTGGTGGATGAGATCGCCATCGCACGCAATTTGGCGATTTTGGCTGAGGTTGCGGATCAATCCGGCGCACATATTCTGTCGGCACTCAAGGCCTTCTCGATGTTCGCCTTGGCGCCGATGGTCCGTCAATATCTGCATGGGACATGCGCCTCAGGCCTCTATGAGGCGCGCCTAGCGCGTGAAGAATATGGTGGCGAAGTTGCGACCTATTGTGCGGGCTACAAAGAGAGCGAGTTCGCTGATATTCTCGCTCTTTCCGACCACATAATCTTCAATTCTGCGGCACAGAAAAATCGCTTTCTGCCACAGGTTAGGGCCTTATCACGAGAGGTTTTGGTTGGATTGCGTATCAATCCGGAACACTCAGAGGGCGAAATTCCAAAATACGACCCCTGTGCGCCAAATTCACGTTTGGGAATGCCAATTTCCCAACTGACGCCTGCATGTTTAGAGGGCGTGGACGGACTGCATTTTCATACGCTTTGCGAACAGGGGTTCGCCCCTCTTGAACGCACATGGTCGGCTGTAGAGGCGCAGATTTTGCCGTATGTTTCGCGTCTTAAATGGCTCAACTTTGGGGGCGGGCATCACATCACACGCGGCGATTATGATCGCACGGCCCTTATTCAATTTATACGTGATTTAAGGGCCAAAACAGGCTTGGAAATATATCTTGAACCAGGCGAGGCCGTCGCCCTTGATGCGGGAATACTTGTCGGCGAAGTTCTAGACTTGCCCACAAACGGAATGGCGCTTGCGATTACCGATATTTCGGCCACATGCCACATGCCAGACGTGATCGAAGCGCCCTATAGACCCGCAATGCTAGACGAGGATCCAAATGGCCACGTCTATCGGCTAGGTGGCCCATCTTGTCTCGCTGGCGATGTGATTGGCGACTACGCCCGCGCAGCCCCACTCGCGATTGGTGATCGGATCGCCTTTCTTGATCAGGCCCATTATTCCATGGTAAAAACAAATACTTTCAACGGCGTAGCCCTTCCCTCGATTGCACTTTGGAATTCCGAAACCGACGAATTGACCATGGTGAAGCAGTTCTCTTACGACAATTTTCGCAACAGGCTATCATAACATGAGCATTTTTCTTGAGAGCGAACTCAGCCCCTCCGAACGCGATGAGACGGCGCTGTTTCGCGTCATTCCGATGCCGTTGGAGAGCACGGTTTCCTATGGTGCGGGCACGCAGGCAGGCCCCGCCGCCATCATCGAGGCGAGCAATGAACTTGAGCGACTTTGCCTAGGGATTGTCCCCTGTTCCGAAGGAATTTTTACCGAATCAGATGTGGATTGCAGCGGCCCCTTGCCCGAAATCATGGAACGCCTAGCACAGCGCACCGAATTCGCCGTTCAGAATGGCAAAATTCCGGTCACTTTGGGAGGCGAACACTCTCTTTCCTATGGTGCGGTGATGGGGGTTGCGCGTGCGCTGAAAAAACCAGTCGGGATTATTCAGATTGATGCACATGCAGATCTGCGGATTGCCTATCAGGGGGAAAAACACTCGCACGCGTCCGTAATGCATTTGCTAAGCGAAGAGGGCATTCAACTGGCGCAATTCGGCGTTCGCGCACTGTGTGAACAGGAAGTTGAAAGTCGGGCGCGGAACAAAGTTTTCTTCGTCGATGCGGAAGAGCTTGTTACCAACAATATCCACGCGATCGACCTGCCTGAAGATTTTCCCGAGCATGTGTATATTTCCTATGACGTGGATGGTTTGGACCCGTCACAGATGCCCGCCACAGGTACCGCCGTTCCTGGGGGACTTAGTTATTACCAGTCACTACAACTGGTTGAACATGCCCTCAAAGGCCGGAAATGTGTGGGGATCGACGTGGTAGAGCTTGCTCCAAATGGCGAAATTGCTTGGGATTTTACTGCCGCCCAGATCGTGTATCGATTGATGGCTGCAGCCCTCAAATAAAAAAGGAGGGCTCCGACCCCTCGGAACCCTCCATCACCCCACGCGCTCCACTTTGCACCACACGTGTTATGTTAGGTTCCTGTCGTCCTGACGGGATAGACCAACCCTAGACCGCCCTGCCCCATGTGGCAAGTATGTTTTTAGGGATAACTGTTAAAATTCAACATGTTATAGTTCTATTAACTAAAAAGGCGCACCCGTAGATGAGAACGCCTTTTAATAATAGCTTCTGCGGATTACCCGTAGACAGCTTCTTTTCCAAAATGTTTTACCAGCAAGTAATACACAACAACGCGATATTTGGTGCGCTCGGATTTACCGTAGGTTTCGATGACGGATTGAATGGCCTCCATCAATTTCGGACCTTCAGCGAGCGAGAGCTTTTTGATGAGGAAATTGTTTTTTACCGTTTCAAGTTCGGAGTCCTGAGAGCCTGCAACAGTTGATGCGTCGGCGTTGTAGATTGCCGGACCACATCCGATGGTCACTTTTGTCAAAAGATCCATATCGGGCGTTACCCCACATTTATTTTTCAAGTCGTCCGCGTATTTCGCAATTAGATCGTCCCGTTTTCCCACAGTCAAACTCCATAAATTTCTGGGCAGCACCCGTTAAAATGAACCTTTTCCGGCCCTACGACACGGTAGCCAAGTCGGGGATAATCACAAAGAAAAAATTTCACCAATTGGACGAGAACGCAAAAAGGCGCCCCAATTTGCGTGGGGCGCCTTAAAATACTGATGAATTATACCGCGACAGCTGTTTTAGTAGCGGTAATGCTCGGGTTTGAACGGCCCATCAACGCTGACGCCAATATAGGCTGCCTGCTCCGGAGCCAATTTCGAGAGCTTCACACCGATGCGATCAAGGTGAAGACGCGCAACTTTCTCGTCCAGATGTTTCGGCAGAATATACACGTCGTTTTTATAGTCGTCTCCCTTCGTCCAAAGCTCGATTTGCGCCAGAACTTGGTTAGTGAAACTTGCGGACATCACAAAGGAAGGGTGACCCGTCGCGTTTCCAAGGTTAAGCAAACGTCCCTCGGAAAGAAGGATCAAACGCGCGCCAGACGGCATTTCGATCATATCCACTTGGTCTTTGATATTGGTCCATTTGTGGTTTTTGAGCGCCGCAACTTGGATTTCATTGTCAAAGTGGCCGATGTTGCCAACGATCGCCATGTCTTTCATTTCACGCATGTGCTCGATGCGGATAATGTCTTTGTTGCCTGTTGTGGTCACAAAAATATCGGCCGTCGAAACGACATCTTCGAGAAGGACAACTTCATAGCCATCCATCGCCGCTTGCAACGCACAAATAGGGTCGATTTCAGTAACTTTGACGCGTGCGCCCGCGCCCGAAAGGGAAGCTGAACAGCCTTTGCCAACGTCGCCATAGCCACAAACAACCGCCACTTTGCCGGCCATCATTGTGTCTGTTGCGCGGCGAATACCGTCAACGAGGCTCTCTTTACAGCCGTATTTGTTGTCGAATTTCGACTTGGTGACGGAGTCATTCACGTTAATCGCGGGGAACGGCAAGTGGCCAGTTTTCACCAAGTCATAGAGGCGGTGAACGCCGGTTGTTGTTTCCTCGGAAACACCTTGGATCGCATCACGTTGCTTTGTGAACCAACCGGGCGAAGCGGCAAGACGTTTTCTGATTTGTGCGAAAAACGCCACTTCTTCGTCGCTTGTTGGGACATCGAGAAGGTTGGTTTCGCCAGCTTCGACGCGCGCACCCAGAAGGATGTACATGGTTGCGTCGCCGCCATCGTCGAGAATGAGGTTACATGTGCCGCCGTCAAAATCAAAAATTTTGTCCGCGTAATCCCAATATTCTTCCAGCGTTTCGCCTTTGATTGCGAAAACGGGTGTACCACCAGCGGCGATCGCTGCGGCAGCGTGGTCTTGAGTTGAGAAAATATTGCACGACGCCCAGCGCACATCGGCACCCAAGGCCACCAAAGTTTCGATCAAAACCGCTGTTTGGATCGTCATGTGAAGCGAACCGGCAATGCGCGCGCCTTTGAGCGGTTTGCTCTCGCCATACTCAGTGCGCAGCGCCATCAAGCCAGGCATTTCGGTTTCTGCGATGTCCAATTCCTTGCGGCCATATTCTGCAAGGGCAATGTCTTTGATGATATAGTCGTTCGCCATGGGGCTGATTCCTCATAAATTTAGTTGAACGCCAGATACCACCACAATCGCGTCTAAGCAACAGAGGCCCAACAAACCCGCGTGATCCAGCACGGCTCAAAACCGAGCATCTTTACTTTTGGCAGGTCGGGGTCTAGCCATAACAAGATTGAGCGCGTGTAAAACAGAGGCAAAACAATGGCAAATCAACCCCGCGCGTGGCAACGCATGCTTTCTGGTCGTCGGCTGGACTTGCTCGACCCAACGCCGATGGATATCGAAATCATTGATATTGCGCATGGCCTTGCGTTTGTTGCACGTTGGAATGGTCAAACCAAAGGCGATTTCGCTTATTCTGTGGCGGAACACTCCCTGCTGGTCGAACGTTTGTTTTGCCGCATTGTGCCAAACGCTCCTGCAAGATGGAAGCTGGCCGCGCTTTTGCATGACGCGCCAGAGTACGTCATTGGCGATATGATTTCCCCCGTAAAATCCGCGGTTGGAACGGGTTACGAAGCCTTGGACACGCGACTTACTGCGGCGATTCATCTTCGGTTTGGCCTGCCCGCGTCGATCCCTGTATCGGTTAAGAAACAGATTAAAAAAGCAGATAAAATCTCGGCCTGGATGGAAGCGACCCAGATTGCTGGCTTCTCAGAACGCGAGGCAGACAAACTCTTTGGCAAACCAGACGCCGCAGTTTTAGAAGGGCTAGCGATTGAATTGCGTTCACCGCTCCTCGCACGCAATGATTTCACCGCGCGTCACGAAGAGCTTCTTGCCGAAATATAGAGCCTAACGCGGCGATCTTTTCGCCAAAATGCGTTGAAGCGTGCGCCGGTGCATACTCAAGCGCCGCGCGGTTTCGCTCACATTTCGGTCGCATAATTCGTACACGCGCTGGATGTGCTCCCAACGCACCCTATCCGCAGACATTGGATTTTCTGGCGGCGGGGGAAGCGCATCTTTTTTTGCTAACAGCGCTCCAAGAATGTCATTGGCATCTGCAGGCTTTGACAAATAATCCGTCGCCCCGATTTTAACCGCAGCAACGGCCGTCGCAATGGCGCCGTACCCCGTTAAAACAACGATCTTCGCATCTGGCCGCTTTTCGCGTAGCAATTCGACAACGTCGAGGCCATTGCCATCTTCAAGGCGCAGATCAATCACCGCATAGGCGGGTGGCCGCGCCGTGGCGATCGCGCGCCCAGCGGCCACGGAACCGGCCATTTCAACCACAAACCCGCGTTTTTCCATTGCGCGCGCAAGACGACGCAGAAACGGCTCGTCGTCATCAAGGAGCATGAGAGATTTGTCTTCGCCGATGTCCTGCAATTCACGATCTTTCATTTAAGCGCCCTAATTTTATCTCTGTCCCCCTGTTCTATGCAGAACCGCAAGGCAGGTCAAATATCGTTAAACCTGAATGGATGCCAAATCAGGAGTTTTCGACAAAACACGCGACCCGATTGGCCATATCCTCTGGTGTATCATCGCGATTGAAATACTCCACGACCCCGTGTTCGGGCAGATAGAGATAGGTGAAGGTCGAGTGATCGACGAGATAATATTCGTCATCGCCCTCATTCTTTTTGTAATAGGTTTTATAGGCCCGCGACGTCGCTTTTACGTCCTCTTCGGTCCCTGTGAGGCCAATCATACGATCATGCATCACGTCGGTATATTCGGCCAAAACCTCTGGCGTGTCGCGCGCGGGATCAATTGAAATAAAGATCGGAGTGGTCTCGATACCGACTTCATCCAGCAAATCCACCGCTGCCGCATTGCGCGCAGAATCCAGCGGACATACGTCGGGACAGAACGTATAGCCGAAGTAGATAATCGACGGTTTGGTCAAAACGTCAGTGTCGGAAACGCGGGTGCCCGTTTCGTCAATAAGCGAGAACGGCCCGCCAATGGAGGACGTACCACCGGCAATTTTGTTCACACTGCATTGCTCAAATTCGGATTCGCCCGAACTCATTTTCAGATAGGCGGTTGAGCCCAGTAAAATAGCGGCAACACCAACTGCGGCAAATGCGAAAATCCGACCCATTGTTCAATCCTTTTTGGTTTCGCCGCTTGATCGCTGTGTTTACCATGACAATCAACTGTGCAACTTGCCGCACAACATGGGGTGCCAATGATCGAAACACAATCGCTCTTCATCAATCAATCCGCGCGCAGCGATTGGATTCGGCTGCGCACGCTGATTGTCCTGCGCTGGGTTGCGATTGCGGGGCAAATAATTGCAATTTCGGTTGCACGGAGCCAGTTCGACATCCAGCTCGATTTGGGCCTTTGTTACTTAGTGATTGCGGCCTCGGTTATCGCAAATTTAATTGCGATTTTCGTCTACCCAGAGAACAAACGCCTCAGCGAGGGGCAAGCCGTCTTGATGTTGCTCTTCGATATTTCGCAACTCATGCTACTGATTTATTTAACCGGTGGGCTGCACAATCCCTTCGCGCTTCTAATTCTCGTTCCAGTCACAATTTCGGCAACGGTTTTAACCCTCCACTCCACAATTCTTCTGGGCACGGTTGCTTTGTGCCTCACTACCCTTGTCGCTCTGCGGAGCACCCCCCTTCAAAACAGCGCGGGTCGCATTTTTCAGGCCGATCCCTTCCTTCTGTTTGGGTTTTGGCTGTCTATCGTCATCGGCACAGTATTTCTCGCCATGTATGCGCGGCGGGTGACCAGCGAGATTCACTCCATGTCCGAAGCACTTTTGGCGACGCAAATGGCACTGGCTCGCGAGCAGAAATTGACTGATCTCGGGGGGGTTGTGGCTGCAGCAGCGCACGAATTGGGCACCCCTCTCGCGACAATAAAACTCGCGGCCTCCGAGATGCTAGACGACCTTGAGGACGGCTCTGACCTTATGGCCGACGCCTTGCTCATCGGCGAGCAAACAGACCGATGCCGCGAGATTTTGCGTTCCATGGGGCGGGCAGGAAAAGACGACCTCCATATGCGTACTGCGCCATTTGAGGCCGTGGTGCGCGAAGCGGCAGAGCCTCACACGAAACGCGGTCGTGACATTCATTTCAACATCGGCCCTGCCCCAAGTGGTCTGCGCGAACACCCCGAAATTCATCGAAGTCCAGAGATTATTCACGGCTTGAGGAACCTCGTTCAGAATGCGGTGGATTTTTCACAGGCAAATGTTTGGATTGATCTCGCATGGACGAACAACCGCATCCAAATTCGAATTGCGGACGATGGCCCCGGTTTTCCGCCGCATTTGATTGGCCGTATTGGGGAGCCTTTTGTCAGACGCCGCGATGCAGGGGTGAAACCGCGCCGCCCGGGTTATGAGGGGATGGGACTCGGACTTTTTATAGCGAAAACACTTCTTGAGCGCACGGGGGCCGAACTAATTTTTGCCAACGGATCGGACCCCTTTTTAACCGAGCAAGAGCGGCCCCTTAAGTGTGGTGCCGTGATCCAAGTTGTCTGGCCTCTCGATGTTCTTGTTGCGTCTGCGGAGGCAACGCGTGGGCGTCTTGGTGAAAACAGTCTTTTTGTACCAAAAGCATAGCCATAGACTCCTTTTTTAAGAAACCTTAATAAGGCGTTAACCTTTCCGGAGCGAATATCCTCCCGTACCCATCAAATGGAATGATTCCTTGTCTGTGCTCTCTTCAGAAACCCTTTTACTGGTGGCGCTCTCTTCATTTTTCGCCGCGGCATGTGGTGTATTCGGTGTGGGTTACTTTTCCGGTCGTGGAAACAAACAATCACATCGGGCACTCCTTCAAGGGGCGGAAAACTCCTTGGTTTTTCTCTTCGACGACGAAAAATTGGTCGATGCCACGACGCGCGCCCGCGCCTTGTTAAATTCCCGCCCGCAAGGGTCATCAGAATGGCGCCAATTTTGCGTTCTCGCCCAGACCCGCTTCCCGGATTTGCCCCTCGAAATGGCAGAGCTGGCGAGTGAGGGTTCCCTCACAATCCAAGCGAGCGATCCCGCCGACTTTGCCGAAATCCGAGCTGAATGGTGGAACGGTGTGGCCCGAATTGAGCTGGTCGAAGACGCAACCGCAAGCACTGAAACGGTAGTTGACCCTCACAGTATGAATGCCATGAAGCGAGAGTTGGAGACTTTGCGTGGGACGGCCGAAATGTCCCCGTATTACGTCTGGCAGCAGACAGTCGACGGCGTGATTACATGGGCTAATTCGAGTTACTTCACCCTGTCGCAAGAATTTGATGGCAGTGCAGAGAAGCCCGTTCAAACATGGCCGCCCTCGCGTCTCTTCCAATCTGTCTCACTCGCCCAAGGCTCGCCCGAAGGACGGGCACATCGTGTTTCAGTGAAATTCCCCGAAGAGACAAATGGTCGTTGGTATGAAGTTTTCAGCACAACTATTGGCGACGAGTCATTGCATTTTGCAACGAGTGCCGACGGGGTTGTTCGCGCCGAAACCGCTTTGCGGGATTTCGTTCAAACGCTGACAAAAACGTTTGCTCACCTCCCGACCGGATTGGCCATTTTCGATAAAAAACGTCAACTCGCGCTCTTTAACCCTGCCCTCACCGACCTCACGGGCCTTCAGCCTATGTTTTTATCCCTTCGTCCAACGCTGGTTAGTTTTTTGGATAAATTACGCGAAGGGCAAGTGATCCCCGAACCTAAGAACTACAAAGGCTGGCGCGCTCAAATTTCCGCACTTGAGGCCGCAGCAGTCGATGGCACCTACTCTGAGACTTGGACGCTCCCGTCGGGCCAAACATATCGCGTAACGGGCCGCCCTCATCCGGATGGGGCTGTCGCGTTTCTTTTTGAGGATATTTCCGCAGAAGTGTCTCTCACACGGCGGTTTAGGCGGGAACTCGAGATCGGACAGGCCGTTCTCGACAGCTTCAGCGAGGCGATTGCAGTTTTTGCATCTGACGGAATGCTCACGATGTCAAACTCTACCTATACATCCCTTTGGGGTGTCGACCCAGGAACCACTCTCGGCGAAATGAGTGTGGTTGACGCAATGGCGCACTGGCGCGCCAAATGTGAGGACAGCCCATTGTGGTCGTCCATTCAAAGCTACATCGCAACAAATGGATCTCGCGAAGAAAAGAGCTTCAAACTTCGCTTGTTGGAAGGCGGTAATTTGACTTGCCGACTTGCCCCAGTCGCTGGTGGAGGAACCCTTATCGCATTTGCGGTAATAAGCAGCCCTGCACTTACCCCTTTGGAACCCATCGAACCCAAAGCTCTCGACACGGAGGAGGTCCCACACGCGGATAGAGCTTCAAAACCAAAGGAGCCACTTCTTTTCAAAATCGAAGCATGATCTCCCTTGCGGTTGGATGTGGCTGCGTTAAATTCGCTACATGTTACCGTTTTCACATCAAATTTCACTTTCCTCTCCTGAGGAGACAGAAGCGCTCGCCAACCGTCTAGCGCCGCATCTTACGTCTGGGGACACAATTCTTCTTGAAGGGCCTATCGGGTCCGGGAAAAGCCTATTCAGTCGATCCCTCATTCTGTCAATTCTAACCCATCCCGAAGACATTCCCTCGCCAACCTTTACACTTGTTCAGGTTTATGATGGGCCTAAGTTTCAGATCTGGCACTGTGATTTGTATCGCCTAGCCCATCCCGACGAGGCATGGGAACTTGGTCTAGAAGAGGCATTCGACGCCTCGCTTTGTTTGATAGAATGGCCAGATAGGCTCGCGGGGCAAGAACCCAAAGACGCCCTGCACATCACTTTTGTTCCCGAAAACGATGAAGTTCGTCTTCTGAAATTTCAATCTCATTCGGCGCGTTGGAACATTTTGACAGAGGTTTTGAATGCCTGATCGCTTTGCACAACTCCTCTTTAGCCCAAGTGGTGTGACCGTAACGCCTCTCGCGGGTGATGCATCCGGTCGCAGATATGCGCGCTGGCGCCACCCTGCATTTGGCAGCATGATCCACATGGACGCCCGCAATGATCGTCCTGACGGCGTTGCGGACTTTATCAAAATTGATATTCACTTGCGAAGCCTCGGCCTCTCTGCACCAGTTATTTTGGCGCAATCTGAGGAAGAGTTACTCCTTGAAGACCTCGGCGACGAGCTCTTTGCCAATATTTTATTGCAAAAGCCAAAGATGGAGACCGACCTTTACATTGGCGCTGCAAACCTTCTCCTCGAAATTCAGACAGCGCCGACGCCAAAAAATCTACCAACGCTTGATCCAGCAACCATGGCAAGGGCCATTGCTCCGGCTTTTGATGCCTATCTCTTGGGCGCAACCGGAAAGGAAAATCCGAGTGCTCAAAGCGCGATATCCCTCGAATTGGAGCGCGTATTGGTTAGGTCTAATTCAAAAGAAACCAAGCTTTTGTTGCGTGATTTCCACGCAGAAAACCTGCTCTGGCTTCCAGATCGCTTTGGTGTTGCCCGCGTTGGTGTTTTGGATTTTCAGGACGCACACGTGGGACACTCGTGCTATGATCTCGCATCATTGTTGGAAGACGCGCGCCGCGATGTTAGCGAGACGACTCGCAAATTCGTTCTCGACCACTTTCTCGACCATTCAAAGCTTGATCCAGATATTTTCCTTGAGGGATTTTGTGCTCAAGCCGCGCAAAGGAACCTTCGTATTTTGGGTGTTCTGGCGCATCTGTCACTTAACAAAGGAAAGCGGCGATATCTAGAGTTTTTACCCCGTGTCTGGGGCCATTTGATGCGTGATCTAGAGCACCCTAACCTTACCAATTTGAAGGCGATCCTCATGGATACCTTGCCGCCGCCATCGCCCGAGGTGCTTTGCCGTCTGGAGGGTCCAGATGCCTAAATCGATCATGATTTTCACGGCTGGCAAGGGCACACGCATGTTGCCCCTTTCCGAAACCCTTCCAAAACCGATGATTTTGGTGAACGGCAAACCACTCGCCGACTATGCTTTTGCACTCGCGCAGGATGAAAACCTTCAAACCGTGATGAACCTTCATTACCTTCCAGACAGTATCGTCCAACATTTCGGACCAAAAGGCGTTCAGTTCTCGAACGAAAAATCCCAACTTCTTGAGACAGGTGGGGGCCTGCGCAAAGCCCTTCCAATTTTACAGAACGCCCCCGTTTTTACCCTTAATTCTGACGCCATTTGGTCCGGCCCCAACCCGCTGACCCTGTTGCGAAAGACTTGGAATCCTACCCAAATGGACGCGTTATTGATGCTCGTTCCCTTAACTCAATCCTTTGGGCACCACGGAAGTGGAGATTTTTCGTCCGATCAAAATGGGCACCTAACGCGCGGTGGCCCCCTCCTTTATACGGGCGCACAGATCATCAAAACCGACCGCCTTGCGGAAATTTCAGAAACCGCATTTTCACTAAACCTATATTGGAATCTTCTCATGCAAAGCGGCCGCGTTTTTGGCGTTACTTATTCAGGGAAATGGTGTGACGTCGGGCAACCCTCGAGTGTGCCTATCGCCGAATCTCTCCTGAAACGTGCCCACGATGTTTAAGCCGAACATCTATGGCATCGCCCCTGGATGTGATTTCCCGGCGGTACTGGTTCATGGCCTTCTGGACCGATATCGCGACAAGCCTCCAGAAGAACTGGCGCGCGTCCAGTTAGTCGTCAATACCGAGCGGATGAAGCGGCGGGTTGTCAGCCTTTTTGCTGCTCAAGGTGCAATTCTATGTCCAAAAATCGGCCTCGTTACGGACCTCGCGTTTGGGGCCGCGGCGGGTATAGAAAAGGCGGTTTCGCCCCTGAGAAGGCGGCTCGAACTCACCCAACTCATCGCCCAACTCCTTGATCAGCAACCAGACCTTGCCGCGCGCGATGCTCTCTATGACCTCGCCGATAGTTTGGCGACTTTGATGGATGAAATGCATGGCGAAGGCGTGGAACCCTGCCGCATTTCGTCCCTTGATGTGTCTGATCAATCGGGGCATTGGGCGCGTTCCCTTGAATTTATTGGTATCGTTGACCGGTATTTCGACAACACCACCGAACCACTGGACAAAGAAGCGCGCCAACGCCTCGTTATCGAAGCGCTTATTTCTTCATGGCAAGATAATCCGCCCAAAAACCCAATTATTCTTGCGGGTTCAACGGGATCGCGCGGGGCAACCCATAAGTTAATGCGCGCGATTGCGGAGCTTCCCAACGGGGCGGTTGTGCTTCCGGGGTTTGATTTTGACATGCCCGCCGAGGTTTGGTCCGGGCTCGATGACGCCCTAACAGCCGAGGATCATCCGCAATATCGGTTCCACCATTTGTTGCAGTCGTTTGAAGTGACCAGCGACAGTGTTTCACAGTGGAGCCTAACACCTGCTCCAAGCCCAGAACGCAATGCACTCATTTCGCTGGCTCTGCGTCCCGCCCCCGTAACCGACCAGTGGATGTCCGAAGGCAAACATCTACCAAGCCTCGCGTCAGCCTGCGAAAACGTCACTTTGGTCGAGGCCTCCTCGTCTCGCGAGGAGGCGGGAGCTATAGCGCTTAGGTTAAGAGAAGCTGTTGATAAAGGCCAGAAAGCGGCTCTAATAACGCCTGATCGTGTGCTGACGCGACAAGTGACCGCCGCCCTTTCGCAGTGGAAAATTGAACCCGACGATAGCGCAGGCACGCCACTTGCTCTTTCCGCTCCCGGTCGGTTTTTACGCCATATTTCCGCACTAATGGGGCAGCAATTGACATCAGAGGCTCTCCTCACCTTGCTAAAACACCCGCTGACAAACACGGGAAGTGGGCAACGGGGCGCGCACCTCAAATTGACACGCGAGTTGGAACTCAAGCTGCGCAGATTTGGCCCGCCCCACCCGCACGCGGATGACCTTCAACTGTGGGCCTCCACGCTGAAGGGCGACGAAAACGCGAACCTCTGGGTCGAGTGGATCATAGGATGTTTATTTGAACTTTCGACCGTTGGGACGCGGAGTCTTTCGGAGCAGTTAGATTTTCATTTGGCTATCGCCGAAAGGCTCGCAAACGGCCCCGCCCCACAGCATCAAAGCCAGTTCTGGTTGAAAAAAGCTGGTGAAAGCGCGCTCCAAACCGTTGAAGCATTGAAGTCTGAAGCGGGCTATGGCGGCGATTTTGCGCCCAGAGATTATGTCGACCTCTTTCGGTCCGTGCTAGACAAAGAAGTTGTGCGCGACCCGATTCAACCTCATCCAAACATTATGATCTGGGGAACACTTGAGGCCCGCGTTCAGGGCGCAGATCTGGTTATTCTTGCAGGTTTGAACGAAGGCGTGTGGCCGGAATCACCAAAACCCGATCCGTGGTTGAACCGAAAAATGCGTGCCGATGCGGGTCTATTGTTGCCCGAACGGCGGATCGGGCTCTCAGCGCACGATTTCCAACAGGCCGTTTGTGCACCAGAAGTCTGGATTACACGCTCTATTCGCAGTTCGGAAAGTGAAACGGTTCCGTCGCGCTGGGTGAATAGATTGGTGAACCTATTGGATGGTTTGCCAAAAACTGGTGGCAAAGAAGCCCTTGATCAAATGCGACGTCGTGGGAATACCTATTTGGCCCTCTTCAAAGCACTTGAGACACCAGAAAAACGGATTGAAAGCGCTAAGCGGCCCTGCCCGCAACCACCAGTCCATGCGCGGCCCAAAAAGCTTTCCGTAACCCAGATCAAGACACTTATTCGCGACCCCTATGCCGTTTACGCGCGCCATGTGTTGCGACTCAAACCGCTGGATCCCCTGCGACAAGTTGCGAGTGCGCCACTGCGCGGAACGGTTCTGCATAGTATTTTCGAGGCAGTCGTGCGCGACATCCCCCTATCCAAACTGAATACCGCCTCCCTTATGGCGGTGGCCGACAAAATCCTGGAAGCTGAGGTTCCTTGGCCCGCAGCGCAACGTATATGGCGCGGGAAATTGGGTCGCTTGGCCGAGTGGTTTGTCGCAACGGAGCACGATAGGCAAAGCAAAGCCACGCCAACTTATTTTGAAAAACGAGGCGAATTGAGGCTGGATAGGCTCGATTTCACGCTTTCTGGAATCGCCGATCGCATCGATGTTGCTCCCGATGGGCGCGCCGTGATCTACGACTATAAAACGACGCCGCCCACTGCAAAAGTGGAACATCTCTTCGACAAACAGCTCTTGCTTGAGGCGACAATGCTTGAACGCGGTGCCTTCCTTGGCGTTGCGGAAAACAGTGTTCAACGCGCGAGTTACATTGGCATCGGCTCATCCCCTGAAGAACGCGACGCGAAACTCGAGGAAACTTCTACGACCGACATTTGGGCGGAGCTGCACACATTGATTGAAAGCTATTTCGCACCCGACCAAGGTTATACCTCGCGTCGCGCTACGAGTGTCGTGGCCCACTACGGCGATTACGACCATCTTGCGCGTTTTGGCGAGTGGGAAGAAAGCGACGCCCCCAACCGTGAGGTGGTATCATGATGCGCCGCGATCAAGCCTCAGAACGCCAAGTCCAAGCGGCCAGCCCCAAAGATTCAACGTGGCTCTCGGCGAACGCAGGGTCGGGGAAAACCCGTGTGCTGACGGATCGCGTTGCGCGCTTATTGCTCGATAAAGTTCTTCCCCAACATATTCTGTGCTTAACTTATACAAAGGCTGCTGCCAGCGAAATGCAGAACCGTTTGTTTGCCCGTTTGGGCAGTTGGGCCATGTTAGAGACGGACGAGCTAAAGGCCGACCTCAAAAAACTTGGGTTCGAGGGGCAAGTCGGCGACGCTGAACTGAAAGAGGCCCGCCGCCTTTTTGCCCGTGCAATCGAGGCTCCCGGTGGATTGAAAATTCAAACAATCCACTCGTTTTGCGCTTCACTGCTGCGCCGTTTCCCTCTTGAGGCAGGCGTTTCGCCCCAGTTTGTCGAAATGGATGATCGGGCAGGCAACCTTCTGCGGGAGGAAGTAGTCGATGAAATGGTACTTGCCGGTGACCAATGGACCGTTGATGGCGTCGCTGCATTACTCACGGATCAAGATTTGACCAAGTTCACTGCTGAAATCTCTAAATACGCCGCAAATTTTCCAACCAGTCCGGATGCAGATGATATTTGGGCGCGATTTGAATTGACCGAAGGGTTTTCGCTGCTCGACCTCGAAGAACGCACGTTTTTGCCCGACGACGGTGCCCTCCTAGAAAGCCTAATGCCCTATTTGGAGGCGGGATCATCTAACGACCACAGAACTCACGCACACCTTCGCGGACTCAACTTTTCGACTCTATCAATTTCCGACCTTGCAATACTCGAAGGCACTTTCTTGACTGGTCAAAAGACAAAGGAACCGTTTACCGCAAAGATTGGTGCCGTTCCAACCAAGCCAGTTCAGAAGCAATTCAGTGACAGCATGGATCGGCTGAATAACTTCATGATGCGCATTGAAGATGCACGCGACACTAAAAACAGGCTCTATGCCGCGCGAAAAACCCTCGCACTGCAGGAATTTTCCGCCGCATTTTTACCCCGATATCAGGCAAAGAAACTCTGGAGGGGTTGGTTGGATTTTGACGATCTCATTCTAAAAGCACGCGATCTTTTGACCGATCCCTTAGTCGCGCAATGGGTCTTGTATCGTTTGGACGGCGGAATTGACCACATTTTGGTGGATGAGGCCCAAGACACCAGCCCCGCGCAATGGAGCGTTATTGAAAACCTTGCCCAAGAATTCACCAGCGGTGCAGGCGCGCGTTCAGACCAAACGCGTACAATTTTCGTGGTTGGCGACAAAAAACAGTCAATTTATTCGTTCCAAGGTGCCGATCCGTCCGAATTTGACCGCATGCAAAAGCACTTCGCCGCGCGTTTGACCCAAATTGGCGTGGGCCTCCAGAGTTTGCAATTGGAACACTCCTTTCGGTCTTCCAGTTCCGTTCTTTCTGTTGTGGACCACAGTTTTTCGGCGCGCCAAGGGCACGGCGTGGGTGGCGAAATGACCCATATCGCCTTTAAGGACGCGATGCCGGGCCGCGTAGATCACTGGCCGATCATTGAGAGTGTTTCGGACGAGGATGATCGCCATTGGGCCGACCCCGTTGATCGTCTTTCTCAAAATCACCACAATGTTCAACTCGCGCGGATGATCGCGGGTGAAATTCGCCGGATGATCGATGAAAACGTCACTATTCCGCAAGAAATTGGCATTTCAGGAACCTATGCGCAACGCCCTGTTACCGAGGGCGATTTCCTCATTTTAGTGCAGGGTCGGAGCGGTATTTTTCCGGAAATCATCCAAGCCTGTAAGGCTGAAAAGCTGGCAATTGCGGGGGCGGACAGGTTTCGGATTGGCGCAAGCCTTGCCGTGAAGGACATCACCGCGCTTCTATCCTTCCTTGCCACGTCCGAGGATGACCTCTCGCTCGCCGCGATTTTGCGCTCGCCGCTCTTTGGTTGGAGCGAACAAGATTTGTATGACCTAGCTCAGAAACGGACGCAAAAGTATCTCTGGCGCGCGCTTCAGGAACGTAAAAAGGAATTCCCCGAAACCGTCTCTATCCTCGAAGACCTCCGCGATTCAGCCGATTTTCTTCGCCCCTATGAACTAATTGAACGCTGCTTGACGGATCATAAAGGCCGCATAAATCTGGTTGCCCGCCTTGGGGCAGAAGCCGAGGATGGCATTGATGCCCTTTTAAGTCAGGCGTTGAGTTTTGAGCAGATGGAAATCCCGAGTCTTACGGGTTTCCTCACGTGGCTTCAATCTGAAGAGGTTGAAATCAAACGGCAAATGGACAGTGCAAGCGACCAGATCAGGGTGATGACTGTGCACGGGGCGAAGGGGCTTGAGGCACCAATCGTTATCCTTCCAGACACACATGCACGCGCAAATGTTGTGAAATCTGAGCTTATACCGCTTGAGGATGGGTTGGTGACGTGGAAAATGCGGGCCACCGAAATGCCGCCCAATATGGCCGATGCCATCGACACGAAGAAGGAACTTCAAGCGCAAGAAAAAATGCGCCTTTTGTATGTGGCGATGACGCGGGCCGAAAAATGGCTCATCACCTGCGGCGCTGGCAAGCTGAACAAAGACGGCCTCGCGTGGCACCAATTGATCGAAGAAGGCATGAAGCAAGCGGGCGCGGTGACGCATACGTTCCCGTCAGGGTTAGGACTTCGATATCAGAGCCTATCGTGGGACGACCTTCCACAAATGCCATCTAAACAAGCTTCGGAAATGCACTCTCCAATCAAGCCTAACTGGGCAATTACTCCCGCACCCGCGCCCATAAAAAATGTCAAACCGCTTTCGCCATCAGACCTAGGTGGCGCAAAGGCGCTCGCAGGCCCAAGCGGGCTGAGTGAGGATGAAGCCAAGGAACGGGGCACGTTGATTCACCTCTTGTTGGAGTACCTTCCTGAGATTTCAGAGGATGAGTGGCCCGCACGGGCGGAAATTTTGGTTGGTGAGATGTTTACTGAGTTACTGCCTGAGGCCGTGCAATGCTTGAAACACACTGATTTGGCGTTTCTATTCTCGGGCAACGCTCTTTCGGAGGTGAATATATTTGCCACCCTACCCGAATTGGCAAAGGGCAATTATACGACGGCGGAGATCTCGGGCTCGGTCGACAGACTGGTGATTGATGAAACTGAAATACACGTGATCGATTTCAAATCCAACGCCGTCGTTCCCGCATCGGCTGATGACGTGCCCGAGGGATTGATGCGCCAAATGGGCGCCTACTGTTCCGCCCTAAGCCAGATTTATCCGAACCACACACTCCGACCCGCGATTTTATGGACTAAAACCGCGACCCTCATGCCGCTCAGTCACGCGAGTGTGACAGATGCCCTTGCGCGTGTGAACATGCCTTGACGATGCCGCGCCGCGTACCTAGGTTTGAGACCTAACAAATTTCCTCTAGGAGAGAGCCGATGGCTACAGTTGCCGTAACCGACCAAACTTTTGACGCCGAAGTCCGCCAGTCTACCGTCCCTGTTGTTGTAGATTTTTGGGCGGAATGGTGTGGTCCATGTAAACAAATCGGCCCTGCTCTTGAGGAGCTTTCCGCCGAATACGGCGACAAAATCAAAGTCGTTAAAGTAAATGTCGATGAAAACCCACAGTCCCCTGGTCAAATGGGCGTGCGCGGGATTCCGGCATTGTTCCTGTTTAAAAACGGCGAAGTTTTCTCCAACAAAGTTGGCGCTGCCCCTAAAGCAGCATTGAAGAGCTGGATTGACGAAGCACTTTAAGCCTTCTTGAATTCGAGTATTAATTGGGCGTCCGTTTTGGGCGCCCATTTTCGTTAAAGTTCCCAGCCACTTTTTCGCATCGCGGCCAAAATGCGCGCTTCTGCATTTTCATTTCCTGCATTGATCGCGGTTTTACGCAGAAACCACAGGAGATAGCTGTCATAACTCTGCGCGGGTTGGTGCACATGTCGAAACGCGGCCTCCAACCCAACGCGACCCACGTTTCCTGCGATGTGGTGAAAATCAATCTGGGCAAACAAAACGGCTGGCTTCTGCAGGAAAAACCCTTTTAGCGCGACCGATGAATTTTGGGTCACAACATAATCGCAGGACGCCAAAAGCGCGTCTGACGGCGTGTCGCTTAACCGAAACCGAGTGTGTTTACCTTCCAAGGCACGCAAACGCGCCAAATCACCTTCAGAATAGGCCTCATTGGGGTGCAGACTGGCGATCACAGAGCGAGTTGCATCAGTGGCAAGTGTTTGTTCAATCATCTCAAGCGGCGAGCAGGATTGAAAGCTTCGGTGTTTCGAAATTTTACCCTGCAATGGCATGAAAATATGCCCCTCACGGGTGACAGGCTGATCGCCAAAATGCCGCTTCCGCATCGAGTTTGCGAACGTTTTTGCCATGTTGGACTCTTGTTTGTCGGCGGGGTAAGGCATACTTGCGACCCGAAAATTCCACCGTTCGGCAACTTTCTCAATGCGCCAAAATGGATAGAAATACGCCCGCCGAAGATTAAGTGCGCGATCATGGAAGGGATCCTCCATGTGAAACAGTGAATACCCTTGAAAATCCTGCGACGCATTTCTATTTTTGGCCGTGTTCAAATGGTAGTCGACCGATACCCCAACACTCGACATCGCTGTTTCAATGCGGTTCATGAGATTGTGGGCACCATTTTCAGCGCTTTTTTTAAAGCCCTCTTCGAGGAAGATATGTAGCGTTTTCAAGGAGTCCATGCTGCAGAACTTAGGTCGCCTTCGGAATATTTCCAAGCAAAGAACTTGTGGGATAGCCCCTAGACGGCCATATACCTAGAAACGACGAGGGGTTTTATGTCAGACGATCAATTTCCAGGGTGGCACGGCACCACAATCATCGGTGTGAAAAAAGACGGTAAAGTTGTGATTGCGGGGGACGGACAAGTCAGTCTTGGACCCACAGTTATCAAAGGGACTGCGCGCAAAGTGCGGCGTTTGTCGCCCGGTGGACATGATGTTGTGGCTGGGTTTGCCGGTTCTACGGCGGACGCGTTTACGCTTCTTGAGCGGCTTGAGGCCAAACTCGAAGCAACCCCCGGACAATTGGCGCGTGCTAGTGTGGAGTTGGCAAAGGACTGGCGCACCGACAAATACCTGCAAAAACTCGAAGCGATGCTGATCGTGACAGATGGTACCGATATTTTGGTTATCACGGGAGCGGGCGATGTGTTGGAGCCAGAACATAACGTAGCCGCCATCGGATCAGGCGGGAACTTTGCACTCGCGGCTGCGCGGGCTCTGATGGATTCTGATCTGGACGCCGAAGCGATTGCGCGCAAGGCGATGTCCATCGCGGCCGATATTTGTGTTTATACCAACGGTAAATTGACCGTTGAAACCATCGAAGCTGTATAAATGGCCGAGTTGACCCTAGATGATGTGCGCGCCGCAGTGGCCGCTGGTGTCCTCAACGAAGTGCAAGCGTCGAAATTGATCACCATGGCCCAATCGCGTCAGGGCGTGCGCGATTTCCTCTCCGGAGAAGACGAGCCGTTCGAGTTTTTTCGCGGCTTCTCTGAAATTTTTGTGACCGTCGGCTTGGGCCTGTTATTCTCGGGCCTGCTGGCGATCACATGGCTAATTGGCGGCGGGGTTTTCGTGCCGATAGTGGGCGTCGTCCTCACGGCACTTTTCGCGATCTACTTCACGAAAAAACGCCGCATGAGCCTGCCAAGTATCGCGTTATCTGCCGGATTTGGCTTGTTTCTGGCCGTCTCGACGGTAACTTTCCTTGGGATTTCGGGAGCAACCACACCAAATGCGAGCCAAGGATTAACGATTGGCCTTGTCGGCATGGTGGGCATGGCTTGGTATTTCTCCTATTTCAAACTCCCGTTTTCGATGTTCGTCCTTGGTGTTTTTGGGATTGTCAGCGTCCTTTCTATTGCAGGAATAGTGTCTGACGACCGGCGCTTCATCTTTGATTTACCCACGTCGCTGTTTGATTTGGGCGCAGGATCGGCCATGGCTTATGGATCGCTAATCTTCGGCCTTCTGGCATTTGCGGGCGGTATTTGGTTTGATCTAAAAGACCCCTATCGCATCAGCCGCTTCGCATCTTCAGCCTTTTGGCTGCACATATTGGCCGCCCCTGCCCTTGTGAATGTGATCGCGCTATCGCTTTTTAATCTGGGTGGTACCTTGGGCGCATTGCTCACGGCTCTCGCTCTCGTGCTGGTAACAATCTTGGCTTTAATCATCGACCGACGCTCTTTTTTGACCGCTGGAATTGGGTACATTGCGATCCTTATTTCCATGGCCATTCAAAACTCCTCCGACGGCGATATCTCTATCGTTGCTACTCTGCTCTTGCTTGGTGGCGGCATTACAATTCTCGGCACATGGTGGGTGCAAATCCGCGCAACCCTCATGCAAAAGCTTCCCGATTTTCCCCTTAAAAACCGCTTTCCCCCCTACTCGGAGTCCGTATGACCGACCTTACGCCCCGCGAAATTGTATCCGAACTTGACCGTTTTATCATCGGCCAGAGTGACGCCAAACGCGCCGTTGCCGTGGCGCTTCGCAGCCGCTGGCGCCGCAATCAGTTGTCGGACGATCTGCGCGATGAAGTTTACCCTAAAAACATCCTGATGATTGGGCCAACTGGCGTCGGAAAGACCGAAATTTCCCGCCGTCTGGCAAAACTGGCGAAGGCTCCGTTCATTAAAATTGAGGCCACCAAATTCACTGAAGTTGGATACGTTGGCCGCGACGTAGAGCAAATCATTCGCGATCTCATGGATAGCGCTATTACCCAAACCCGTGATTTCATGCGCGAAGACGTCCGCGCAAAGGCCCGCGAAGCCGCAGAAGAGCGCGTGATCGAGGCCATTGCCGGCACCGATGCCCGTGAGCAAACCCGCGAGATGTTTCGCAAGAAACTTCGCTCCGGCGAGTTGGACGACACCATTATTGAACTCGAAGTCGCGGACACTTCGAACCCGATGCAAGGTCTCGACATTCCCGGACAACCGGGCGGTGGCGCGACAATGATGAATCTTGGCGATCTATTCGGGAAAGCCATGGGCGGACGCACCACCCGTAAGAAACTAACCGTCGCTCACAGCTTTGAAGTGCTTCTTGGTGAAGAGGCCGACAAGCTGCTGGATGATGAAATCGTGGTTAAACGCGCGCTCGAAAGCGTCGAAGAAAACGGCATCGTGTTTTTAGATGAAATTGACAAAGTCTGCGCACGCTCTGACGCGCGGGGCGCTGATGTTTCGCGCGAAGGCGTGCAACGTGATCTCTTGCCGCTAATCGAAGGCACCGTCGTTTCTACAAAACATGGCCCTGTTAGAACGGACCATATTTTATTTATCGCATCCGGTGCATTTCATGTGGCAAAACCCAGCGATCTTCTGCCAGAACTTCAAGGCCGCCTCCCTATTCGGGTTGAGTTACGCGCCCTAACCGAAGAAGATTTTGTGCGTATTCTGACTGAGACCGAAAACGCACTAACCCTGCAATACACGGCTCTCATGGCGACCGAAAAAGTGAACGTGACCTTTGCCCCAGAGGGTATCGCTGCGCTTGCAAAAATCGCGGCGGAAGTGAACCGGACCATTGAAAACATCGGGGCCCGTCGACTTTACACTGTTTTGGAGCGGGTTTTTGAGGAGCTTTCGTTTACAGCACCCGACCGAGCCGACGAACATATCGTGGTCGACGCCGAATTCGTTGAACAACATCTTGGTGCGTTGGCAAAATCGACCGATATAAGTCGATACGTCCTCTAGGACTAATAAGGTTCAAAATATGCGCGTTCTTTTTGCCTTATGGTTGGTCGTTTTGTCTGGTTGTGCAATTCAAAACGACCTGAGCTACACTGATCGCGCCGATGTGGGGGCCGTGGTGCCGATCTACGTGGGCACCACGCGCAATCCTACCAACGATGGAACTTTCAACAGTTCACTCGCGGACGCCACCAATTACGTACGCTATGATGTATCCATTCCACCCCTGCATGAGCCAGGAAAAATTGAATGGCCATTGGGTAAAACACCTAATCCCGAAAAGAATTTTGCGGTTACGGCGAAATACACCTACGCGGACGACACTGCGTTCAAGGCATCCCTGCGTAAGCAAATTATAGAAAAATCGCCCGTAAAAAAGCGCGTGTATGTCTATGTACATGGTTTTTACAACACATTTGGCGACGGGCTTTACCGTGCTGCTCAAATTTCAAATGATTTTTCAGTGAATGCTGTTGTTACGCATTTCGCTTGGCCCAGCACCGGAAGTGCTTTTGGATACGCCCATGATCGCGATGCCGTTTTGACTGCGCGCGACAGCTTTCAGGAATTTCTCGAAACTGTAAAAGACGCGGGCGCTTCTGAAATCGTTATTGTAGCGCACTCGCTCGGGGCCGCCCTCACGATGGAAACCTTGCGCAGCATCGCCATTGAGGACGAAGGCGCAGTCACGCGTATGATCAAGGGGGTCGCCTTAATTGCCCCTGACCTCGATGTCGATTTATTCGTAAGTCAGGCGTCGCGCATTGGGAAACTTCCCGATTTCTTTGTGATTTTCACGTCCTCACGTGACCGCGCTCTGCAACTCTCGGCGCGCGTGTCTGGCGAGACCGCTCGCCTCGGAAATATTCAGGATGTAACGCCAATCGCGCATTTGGAAACAGTTGTTTGGGATATCTCGGCTCTGGATGGAATTCAAAAGAGCAACCACTTGGCAGCCTTCGAAAATCCCGAAGCGCTTGAGTTTATTCAACTCATTCAAGGGCGTGAGGCCGTTCTTTCGGTAAGTGGGAAAACGCTTCCCGGCCCGTTCCCGAGCGTTGCGATTTCAATCAACAACCTAACGCGTATCGTGCTGTCACCCGAGAGCGCTAACAATTAGGGCTTTTCGCTCCGCGATCTTTGCGCCACAAGGTAGGCTCCCTTACAGCAAAGTTATGGTATGACTTACCCCTCTTTTTTACTGGCCAACGCCCGTTGGCTTTCCGCCGGATTTTTGATCGCATTTGTTTCAAGTTTTGGGCAAACGTATTTCATCGCAATTTTCGCGGGCTCAATACGCGCTGAATTTGATCTTTCTCATGGGGCTTGGGGTGGGATTTATCTTATTGGAACGTCTGCTTCTGCCATCCTGATGGTTTGGGCGGGTGGTTTGGTAGACCGTTGGCGTATCCGTACTTTATGCGCGGGTATATTTGCACTGCTGGCGCTAGCATGCCTCGCGATGGCCACGGTTCCAAATGCGACAGCCCTCATCTTCGTGATCTTTGCTCTTCGATTCACGGGTCAGGGCATGTTGGCGCACGCTGCAATGGTTTCAATGGCGCGCTGGTTCGTTGCAACGCGTGGGCGGGCCTTGGCGATTGCTTCGCTTGGCTTCAAAACGGGCGAGGCCGCGCTCCCGATTGTTTTCGTGTTCCTTATGACGTGGATGTCGTGGCGCGGATTGTGGGTTTTGGCTGCAGGCTTGACCTTTATCATTCTTCCAATTGTCCTTGCCCTCCTCAGTAACGAACGAACTCCACAATCCCTCGCCAAAATGGAACATTCCAAGGGGATGAATGGTGTGGATTGGACGCGCAACCAAACGCTGAAGCACTGGCTTTTTTGGCTGATGATCTTGGCGATTGCTGGGCCGCCCTGCTTCATAACGACATTCTTTTTTCAACAGGTGCACATTAGCGAAGTTAAAGGGTTTTCTCATATTAGTTTTGTGGCACTTTTCCCCATTTTCACGGTCGTAAGCTCCCTTTCGATGATCGCCGCGGGTTGGGCGATTGACCGGTTTTCAACGCCCCGCATCTTGGCCGTGTACCTCGTCCCGATGATCGTCGGATTCATACTCGGTGCGCAAAGCGGCACCTTGTTTGAAATGGCGGTCGCTATGTCCTTTTTAGGGCTATCCCAAGGGGCGGCGTCCGTGCTTTTGCCCGCGTTTTGGGCCGAGTTTTATGGGACGCGTAACCTTGGCTCAATCAAGGCAATGGCGGCGGCCGTTATGGTAGCAGCATCGGCGATTGGACCCGGATTATCGGGGGTATTGATTGATCAAGGAATTGATTTTTCAAAACAAATGATTGGAATTGCGATCTATTTTGTCGTCGCAATTGTTGGGGTATGGATCGGAATGTTCCGTGCCACGCCTTTGTTATCTGTGGCGCCGTAGGTACACATAATAGGCGCCACCGCCGCCATGTTTGAGATGGGCTTCGCTGATTTGGAGTACGGCGGAGCGTAGAGGTGGCATCATCAACCACTGTGGTACTTGATGCTTGAGAACCCCATAGGGAACCGGAATTGGGCCGGGCTCATCACGGTACTTGCCCTTGCCCGTCACAACCAAAACCAGACGTCTTCCATCGGCATATGCATCCAGAATAAACCGATTTAGGGCGGGGTGGGCGTTGGCCATTGTCATCCCATGTAAATCCAGTTTTCCTTCGGGCGAGAGCCTGCCTTTTTTCATTTTGCCAAAGGTTTTGTGATCCATTTGAACGGGCGCTTGCGAAATACGGTCCGCGAGACTTGGGAGCAGGGCATGCCCCTTAACATGCGGGATTGCCGTTTCACCAATATGGAATGCCCGTAGCCCTGATTTGTTTATTTTCAACGGTTTGCGCGTGGCTTGCACGGTTCTGTCGCTCAACGATTGTGGTTGGCGGATGGGGTGAAGGGGGTTGGTTTGAATGGCAACCGTTTGCCATAATTCTTCTTCATCCGGCCTTAAGCCGCGAGGTTTTTTCATTCCTGAGCCCCCTCCGGAGCCATGGCAAATGCCAGTTGAATGGGCATCAGAACAACCATCCTGCCGCCATCTTTGGTTTGCCCTGCAATTTTCCCCGCAACCTCCCCCGTGCCGAAGAAAATATCTGCGCGTTGAGCACCTTTAATCGCTCCACCTTTATCTTGAGCGACCATAAGCCGCTGAAGGCTTGGGCTGCCTGATTTTTCAATCCAAACTGGCGCACCGAGGGTGGTGTATAGAGGATCAACAGCCAAAGATCGCATAGATGTAAGCGGACGGCTCATCGCGCCGTGCGGCCCCTTGTGCGACGGTAGAGACAGTTTGCGAAAAAAGACATACGAGGGGTTCGACCAAAGAATCTGCTGCCCAAAACCTGGGTTTCGGCCAAACCAATCGCGAATCCGCGCAGCTGAAGCTTGGCTACGAGGTATAATCCCCTGATCAATCATCGTCTGAGCGATGGAGCGATTTGGGTGCCCGTTTTCGCCGCTATAGCCCACGCGGATACTGCTTCCGTCGGTCAGGTTCACACGGCCAGACCCTTGAATTTGCAGGTAATAAACATCGACGGGATTATCGACCCACGCAATCTCAAGACCGCGCAGCGCTCCCGTTTCATCTATCTGTTGGCGTGTGTAATTAAGGAAGGGTTCTTGTGGCCTGCGATACAACGGGTAGCGATAAACACTGTCTTGAAACCGCGCGCCGTTTAATTCGGGTTCAAAATACCCCGTAAAAAGGGTTGGAGTCCCGTTTTCAATTATGACGGGCCGAAAGAACAACTCAAAGAAAGCTTTTGCATCCGGATTCGATTGGGCAAACGCGCAAAGGCTGGCCCATTCCTGATCCTCCATCCGTGAACAGGTCCCTTGATACGCTTCAAGGGCAGCTTGGTGATTGTCCGAATGCCAACCAGAAAGAGAATCAAACGATAGAACACGCGCGGTCGCCTCGGCTGAAGCCTCAGAAACAACAAAGGGTGCCAGAAGCACCCCAAGTCCTATTTTTAGCCGCGATATCACGCGTTATCCGCCCGTTTGTACAAGCTGCCAGTTGGGATCGGCGGCACCTAAGGTCCGAGCAAACGTCCAGACATCTTTCTGACGTTTCACTGTGGTCGCATCGCCCTCAATAATTTCACCCGAATTATCGCGTACAATAGATGTCAATTCTCCGGTAAACTTAATCGTTACTTCACCAACTGAGCTTTTCGGATCAAATTCAGCGCCAACAAGCGCCAAGTCACGCACGCCGATGAACTGCGCTTCGATGGTCAAACCACGATCTTCGCGATCCGCGATAACATCCACAAAGCTCTGATGAACATCTTCAGAAAGATAAGGCGCAATATCGTCCAAATCCCCATGCTCAAAGCCCATTAGAATCATTTCATACGCACCGCGTGCGCCGCCTAGAAACTCTGTAATCGAAAGATTTGGTTCAATCTTTTTCATTTGAGTGATCGCGGCGATTGTGTCGGCGTCGTCCGTGTGATCGACGATGTCGCGATCTGGCCCACCTTCAATCACCGAAAAAGTTGGCCCTTTGACAGCTTTCGGCGCAAGGGTGTCCTCGCGAGGGGGCTCAAACCCGTCGCGTGTCCCAAGCACATCTTTCAGCTTGAGAATTAAAAATATCGCGATTCCAGCCAATACCAGAAGTTGCAGTCCGCCACCGTTCATCGAAACCTCGTCCAAAATGGAAATAGTTGGAAACTTTCCTTGTGAGAACATATGTAAGGTACCGAAGCACTAGAAACAACTGGTGCAAGCAAAGTCTTAGGGGGTCTTATGTGGCTTTTAATCGCTTTTATCGCAATTCCGATAATTGAAATCACACTTTTTCTCGAAGTTGGCGGAATTATCGGGACATGGCCGACAATTGGCATCGTAATTCTGACCGCTGTTGTAGGGTCGTATTTGATGCGGGTGCAGGGTGCGATGGCGCTTTCGTCGCTTCAGGCGTCCTTTCAGGAGATGCGCGACCCCACGGTTCCGATTGCAAACGGCGCGATGATCTTGCTGGCCGGGGCGCTCCTCGTGACGCCTGGATTTTTCACCGACAGCATCGGGATTTTGCTCCTGCTGCCGCCGTTTCGGGCTTTAGTGATCAAATTCGTCGGGTCCCGGATGAACGTTCAGAGCTTTAGCACGTCAGGCTTCTCAAACAATCCGCGCTACAAATCCGACGAAGAGGGAGTCATTGACGGCGATTATGCGCGCGTTGAACCGGATGCGCCCCATATTGACCCGCCTTCAAACGGGACCAAGGATTGAGCGTCGCCCACCAACCTGATACATGAAATTAGAATTTACGATTTTTAGGAGAACTAAGGAATGACCGAAGAAACAACCGGTGCACCAGAAGCGCCAGCGGCGGCGGCACCGACTGCACCCGCGATGCAAGTTTTAGCTCAATTCATCCGCGATCTTTCGTTTGAAAATATCGTGGCGCAGAAAGGTATTACCAGCGCTTCGCAGCCTGATGTGCAAGTTCAAGTGAACCTAGATGCGAAAAAACGGACTGTGGATAAGCAATTCGAAGTTTCCATGAAGCTGAAAATCACCAGCAATGTTAAAGAATCTGGCGAGCCAATGTTCCTTATGGAGCTTGATTACGGCGGAATTTTCCACATCGACAATGTGCCAGAAGATCAACTGCACCCGTTCTTGTTGATTGAATGCCCACGGATGTTGTTCCCTTATGTGCGCCGCATTGTTGGCGACGTTACACGGGATGGTGGCTTCCCACCGCTAAACCTTGAAACGATTGATTTTCTTGCTCTTTACCGTGCCGAACTTACTCGTCGCGCACAAGCTGAAGCAGCGGCGAGCCCCGCTCCAGTTTCCTAAATCAGAGCTTTTTCCAAAGCGCGCCGTCGCCTATTTTGTTGATAAATTCAACATGGGCGGCGGCTTCTTCCTCGGTTAGGCGGCTTGGCAAAGCTGTTTCTCGCCGCTTCGGACGCCAAGAATCTCCATTCGAACCGTCATTCTGCGATTGCTCGCTGGTTTTTAGGGCGAAATCAGGCTGACGACCGCCAATAAGCTCCAAATACACTTCCGCGAGGATCTCAGAGTCAAGAAGTGCGCCGTGAAGGGTGCGCGACGAATTATCGATGCCAAATCGACGGCACAGCGCATCGAGGGAGGCGGGCGATCCGGGAAACCGTTTGCGCGCAATCGCCAGAGTATCCAGCGCTTGTGACATCGGTAGGAGAGGGCGGTTAACCCAGCCCAATTCGGCGTTCAAGAACTTCATGTCAAAAGCCGCGTTGTGAATGACCATGCGGTCATTGCCAACGAAATCCACGAAATCCTGCGCGATATCCGCAAAAACTGGCTTATCTGAAAGGAATTCAATCGACAGGCCGTGAATCTCGAACGCCCCCTGCGGCATATCCCGTTTTGGGTTAATATATTGGTGATATGTCCGGCCTGTTGGCAATTGGTTCATCAGTTCGACAATGCCAATTTCAACGAGGCGGTCGCCCTCTTCAGGCTTGAATCCTGTGGTTTCTGTGTCGAGCACGAGTTCACGCATGGAACGTCCCTTTTTTTATCCGCTCTACAATATCAGCAACGATTTGTCTTGTCTCGTCGATGTTCAGGGTTGGGATGACGATATCTGCACGCGCACGTTTTTGCGCATCGGGCATTTGTTTGGAGAGGATTATGTTGAATGTATCTTCGCTCATCGTACCACGAGCCAAAACCCGTTTGCGCTGAATTTCTGACGGGACTGAAACCACAGCAACCGCGTCCATCTGCATTTGTGTACCGTTCTCAAACAAGAGAGGGATATCCAAAACGATGATGTCGGCGGTATTTTGTTCAACAAAGGCTTGCCGATCTGAAGCTACAAGCGGATGCACAATCGCTTCGATGCGGGACAGGGCCTTAGAGTCTGTGGCAATCCACTCCTTCAAGCGGTCCCGGCTTACGGCACCGTTTACAACCGCCTTAGAATGGATTTCGGACAAGGGTACAGCGGCCAATCCGCCCTTTTGATACAGGCGCGCAACTGCCGCATCTGCATCCCAAACGGCACACCCCAAGTCAGCAAACATTTGGGCGGTTGTCGATTTACCCATGCCTATTGAGCCGGTTAGACCAAGTATGAAGGGATTTTTCACGCTTCTAGAACTGCGCGGCGCAATTCATCGTCAACTTCGGGGCGCACGCCAAACCACCGCTCAAACGCAGGGGCGGCTTGATGCAGGAGCATTCCCAAGCCATCCACGGTGTGGCATCCCATTAAATCGGCATCATCAAGGAATTTGGTGCGCAGCGGGGTATAAACAAGGTCGGTTACGACCGTACCTTTGCGCAACCCGTCTAGAGGAATTCGAAACTCAGACCCACCCGTCATCCCTAACGACGTCGTGTTTACGACGGTAGCGGCATCTTCGAGCATGTTGCCCGCCTGAACCCAATCAACCACGGTCACCTTTTGCCCAAACTCACTTCGCAACGCTTCTGATCGGTTTTTGGTGCGATTGGCGAGGAGAATTTCCGGAACGCCAACCTCAAGCAAGCTGGCAATCACCGCGCGCGCCGCACCACCAGCCCCGATAACGGCTGCGGGGCCGAGTTTTGGTTGCCACGTGGGTGCGCCCTGTTTCAGGTTTTCGATAAAGCCGAACCCGTCGGTGTTATCAGCATGAACTTTGCCATCTTTGCGAAAAATCAGAGTGTTGGCTGCGCCGATGAGCGACGCGCGATCGGTAACAAGGTCGGCGAATTCCAGAACGGCTTCTTTATGGGGGATCGTCACATTAATCCCAACGAACCCAAGCTTGGGCAAGGTTTGGATCGCTTCCCCAAGGTCCGCGCGTTCAATGTGCATCGGGATGTACTGCCCCGCGATCCCATATTTTTTGAGCCAATAGCCGTGAAGGGCAGGGGAGCGGCTGTGAGCAATAGGGGCGCCAATGACGCCGGCGAGGGGAATTCTGGTCTCGCTCATGAAGGAAGGTCTCCGCGTAGGGTTAGAAAGGACAGGACTTCGAGTAGGGGCAGGCCGAGAACGGTGAAGTAGTCGCCCTCAATACGGGTAAACAGGCGCACGCCTTCTTTTTCAAGCTGATATCCGCCGACACAGTGGCGAATTTCTTCCCAGTTCCGCTCTACATAGGACTCTATATAGGTGTCGGATAAAGTGCGCATTTGCAGGCGGACAACGCCCACATGCCGCCACAAGGGTTTCCCGTCGAGATAGATGACAGCCGCCGAGAGAAGTTGATGTTTCTGACCTGACATGGCTCGCAATTGTGCAATGGCCTCGTCCTTGGTCGTGGGCTTGTTGAATATGGCTCCCTTGAAGTCGAGAACTTGATCGCATCCAAGCGTCAGCGCATCTGGATTTTTCTGACTGACCTTGCGGGCCTTATACTCGGCGAGAGCATCGGCAATATCCCTTGGTGCTGCTTTTTCGGCAACAAGAGCGGCTTTTATCGCCTCTTCGTCCACACGCGGCTTTTGCGCGGTAAATTCAACACAGGCGTTCGTGAGCATCTCAGCACGAATTTGTGAGCCTGAGGCCAAAATGAGTGGAGAGGGCATGTGGACGATCCTGTGGGCGAATCCCCCGTTTAATCAGGGGTTGAATTGTTGATAACTGGGGCTCTTCTCGAAAACAGGCAATCTCACTGAGTTTGTCAAGGTTCACAAAGCATTTATGCACTGTGGATGAGGATAACTTGTCGCGGTGTACAACTGAAAAATGCAAGAGATGTCTACATTCTATACTCAAGCTATCCACATTTTAACTTCTCAAATGCCACTAATTATATGGCGCAATGGGACTTACCCACAGGCAAGAACGCTTAGACTATCAAAGAATCTGACCTTGTATGAAACTGGGGAGAAATCAATAATCCACAGAAAGAGCGACCCCTACTTAATCATCATCCTTCTATAAATACTTTATTATTATTATAGGGAGGATATGAAACCTCGAGGTGCCCATGTTTGATATTCTCCAGTCGATTTACCCTTGGGTGAAATCCCTGCATGTAATTTCGGTTATCGCTTGGATGGCTGGAATGTTCTATTTACCACGATTATATGTCTATCATGTCGAAAGCGTTAAGAAGGGCAGTGAAACAGATGCGCTTTTTCAACTTATGGAGCGACGCCTTCTCAAGGTCATCATAAACCCAGCAATGATCGCCACATGGGTGTTTGGAATATTACTCGCGCTTACCCCAGGTATTGTTGATTGGAGCGCTGTATGGCCCTATGCGAAGTTTGCGAGTGTTTTGGGATTAAGTGGCGTGCATGGAATGCTATCAAAGTATCGCCGCGCCTTTGAAGCTGGCGAAAACGTAAAATCCGGTCGGTATTTTCGGATGCTGAATGAAGTTCCGACGGTTCTAATGGTTATTATCGTCGTATCAATTATTGCGCGCCCATTCTAAAATATTGACTTAAGCAAAGATGCGTCCTATTTAGCCCCTAGGCGGCCGTCCGGCCGTTTGCTTTCTGTATCCATAACCTAAATGCCCGCGTGCCAAATCTTTGGCCGGACAAGGACGTACCCCCCATGAGTGAGAACACCCTTAATCTTTCTGAACTTAAGGCGCTTAAGCCCAAAGACCTGTTGTCTATGGCGGAAGAGCTTGAGATCGAAAACGCCTCTACTATGCGCAAGGGCGAGATCATGTTCCACATTTTGCGCGAACGTGCGGATGATGATTGGGAAGTGTCGGGCGACGGCGTTCTTGAGGTTTTGCAGGACGGATTCGGATTTTTGCGCAGCCCAGAGGCAAACTATTTGCCCGGCCCAGATGATATTTACCTGTCTCCAGAGATGATCCGCTCGTTTTCCATGCGCACCGGCGACACGGTAAATGGGGTTGTGAAGGCTCCCGGCGACACAGAGCGTTATTTTGCGATGACAAAAGTGACGTCAATCAATTTCCAAGAGCCTGAACGCAATCGTCACAAAATCAACTTTGATAACCTGACGCCGCTCTATCCTGATGAGCGTTTGATCATGGAAACCGACGATCCAACCACAAAAGACCGCTCTGCGCGGATCATTGATTTGGTTGCGCCGATTGGTAAAGGTCAACGTTCGTTGATTGTTGCGCCGCCACGGACCGGTAAAACGGTTTTGTTGCAGAATATTGCGTCTAGCATCGAGAAAAACCATCCTGAGTGTTATTTGATCGTTTTGCTGATCGATGAACGCCCAGAAGAGGTGACGGACATGCAGCGTAGCGTGAAAGGCGAGGTTGTTTCCTCAACTTTTGACGAGCCTGCAACGCGTCACGTCGCCGTTTCCGAGATGGTGATTGAAAAAGCCAAACGCCTTGTCGAACATAAACGTGATGTTGTGATCCTGCTGGATTCCATCACCCGCCTTGGTCGTGCCTTTAACACGGTTGTACCGTCCTCGGGTAAGGTACTGACAGGCGGTGTTGACGCGAACGCCTTGCAGCGCCCTAAGCGCTTTTTTGGTGCCGCACGTAACATCGAGGAGGGTGGAAGCCTGACCATTATCGCGACTGCGCTTATTGACACGGGCTCGCGTATGGACGAGGTCATCTTTGAAGAATTCAAAGGCACGGGTAACAGCGAGATTGTTCTCGATCGCAAGGTGGCTGATAAACGTGTCTTCCCTGCGATGGATATTCTGAAGTCTGGTACGCGCAAAGAAGAACTTCTGGTGAATAAAATAGACCTCCAGAAAACCTTTGTTCTGCGTCGCATTTTGAATCCAATGGGCACAACCGATGCCATTGAATTCCTGATTTCCAAGCTGAAACAGACCAAAACAAACTCCGACTTCTTTGATTCGATGAATACCTGAGCCTTTTTGGTTTTCATCACTTATTGTTTTAAAACAATGGGTTGTATATATGGACACGATCTACGCACTTGCGTCGGCGTCGGGTAAAGCTGGCGTCGCAATCGTTCGGATTTCCGGACCTGATGCGCATTCGGCGCTTACCCATTTTGGTGCGCGCATTCCAAAAATGCGGGAAGGCGTAGTTCGGAAACTCGTCGATTCTCAGAAGGTGCTTTTGGACGAAGCCTTGGTTTTGTGTTTCGCGGCGGGAAAAAGTTTTACCGGCGAGGAGATTACCGAATTACATTTGCACGGCTCGCAAGCAATTATCCGCGCGGTTTTGAAATCCCTTTCTGAATTTGAGGGTTTTCGCCTCGCAGAACCTGGAGAATTTACCCGTCGCGCCTTGGAGAATGGCTGTTTGGATTTAGCCCAAGTCGAGGGCTTAGCAGATCTGATCGATGCAGAAACCGAGATGCAACGCAGGCAAGCGTTGAGAGTTCTATCGGGTGCGCTGGGCGCAAAAGCGGAGGAGTGGCGTCGGAAACTTATCCGTTCGGCGGCTCTACTCGAAGCGACGATTGATTTTGTCGATGAAGATGTTCCGATTGATGTAACGCCAGAAGTGCTTGAACTAATTAATGGCGTTCAGGAAGAGTTGAAAGCCGAATCCGCAGGAAGCCATATTTCTGAGCGTATTCGTGAGGGGTTTGAAGTGGCTATCGTCGGCCCACCCAATGCTGGAAAATCTACATTGCTGAACGCACTGGCGGGCAGGGATGCTGCGATCACTTCAGAATTTGCTGGCACAACGCGGGACGTTATCGAAGTTCGGATGGACCTTGAGGGGTTGGCGGTTACGATTTTGGATACAGCGGGTTTGCGCGAGACAGAGGACTTTGTCGAAGGTATTGGCATTGAACGGGCCATTGAGCGTGCCAACAGTGCCGACTTGCGCGTACTTTTATCTGTAGACAATTCTGGCTATCCAGGGTTAATTCAGCACCCCGATGATATTCTCATTTCTGGTAAGGCTGACCTTTCTGGGAATGGAGGTGTTTCAGGAAAAACGGGGCAGGGTGTTTCTAGTCTCGTTCACCAAATATCGCGTATTCTATCTGAACGTGCACAAGGTGCAGTAACCGCGACCCATGAACGGCATAGGATTGCGATTGAGCATGGAATTGGGGCTTTAGAATCGGCGCGAGCTGAGGTATTGCAAGGGTCTGAACGGGCCGAATTTGCAGCTGAAGAACTTCGGTCTGTGGTGAGACGGCTTGATGCGATTGTTGGCCGTGTTGATGTTGAACATCTGCTGGATGAGATATTTAGCAGTTTTTGTCTTGGTAAATAGGGAGTGTTTCACGTGAAACATTCGGATTTTGATGTAATTGTTGTTGGTGGTGGACATGCGGGCACAGACGCTGCGCATGCATCAGCACGTATGGGCGCCCGAACTGCGCTGGTAACGCTTAATTTGAGTGGGATCGGAGTTATGTCATGTAACCCCGCGATCGGTGGTTTGGGAAAGGGGCATTTGGTTCGCGAAATCGATGCTCTCGACGGACTCATGGGGCGCGTTGCCGATAAGGCAGGGATCCAATTTCGATTGCTCAATCGCGGTAAGGGCCCTGCTGTACAAGGACCGCGCGCGCAAGCGGACAGAAAAATTTATCGTACCGAAATGCTTAAAGAAATTCAGGCAACCCAGAATTTGACGGTGGTCATCGGAGAGGCAATTGATTTTGTAATGGATGGCCATAAAGTGGCTGGCATTGTGCTTCAGGATGGATCCGAACTCTCATCAAAGTCGGTTATTTTGACTACGGGTACATTCCTCCGCGGAGTCATTCATATTGGCGACGTGCGTCGGCCAGGTGGACGTATGGGAGATAAACCCAGTGTTCAGCTTGCAGAGCGAATGGACTCATTTGGGTTGCCGTTGGGACGCCTAAAAACAGGCACGCCCCCTCGGTTAGATGGGCGATCTATCAATTGGGATATTCTTGAAAAACAGCCGGGTGACGATGAGCCAGTTATGTTTTCGTTTCTTTCCAAAAGGGTGTCCGCGAAACAAATATCTTGCGGCATTACCCATACCAACGAAAAAACGCATGATATCATTCGCGAAAACCTGGGTCGTTCCGCGATGTATGGCGGCCATATTGATGGCGTAGGTCCACGATATTGCCCGTCAATCGAAGATAAAGTCGTTCGCTTTGCCGACAAAAAATCGCATCAGATTTTCTTGGAACCCGAAGGTGTTGACGATTTCACGGTGTATCCGAATGGAATCTCGACTTCATTACCTGAAGATGTGCAAGAGGCGTATGTTCGATCGATTGTTGGACTTGAAAAGGTTGCAATCCTTCAGCCTGGGTATGCGATTGAATATGATTACGTAGACCCATTGGCGTTAAAACATACATTGGAACTTAAGGATGTACCGGGACTTTTCCTTGCTGGGCAGATAAATGGTACTACTGGGTATGAGGAAGCGGCGGCACAGGGTCTTGTTGCGGGTTTGAATGCAGCAAGGCGAGCCTTTGACAACGAGGAAGTAATTTTCAGTAGGGCGGAGTCCTACATAGGCGTCATGATCGATGATCTTGTGACGCTTGGTGTTTCTGAGCCTTATCGAATGTTTACTTCGCGGGCAGAATTCAGGTTGTCTTTACGCGCTGACAACGCCGATCAGAGACTCACGCCTGTTGGTATTGAACTCGGATGTGTCGGAAATGCTCGTCGAAGTGTTTTTGAAGCTAAAATTGAACGTTTGAAAGCGGCAACTATCCGGTTGGAAAAAATGTCAGTTACATCGAGGGCGATCGCCGAACTTGGAGTTAATATTAATAAGGACGGTGTCCGTAGGTCGGGATCAGAAATGCTTTCGATTGCGGGTGTCAATTTCGAGCATTTGGTTTCTCTCCAACCGGATCTGATCGATATTGACGATGAAATACAGATTCAAGTTGCCCGCGACGCGTTGTATTCGGTATATATTTCTCGGCAACAAAAGGATGTCGAGGCTGTAAAGCGGGATGAAAACCTTAGAATTCCAGAAAATATAGACTTCGCGTCATTAGCAGGTTTGTCCAATGAAATTAGGGCTAAACTAATTGAAATTCGACCTCAATCGATTGGCCACGCGAGTAGAATTCGAGGGATGACCCCCGCAGCATTGACGTTGGTCTTGGCGCGTGCAAGGCAGTTAGATCGGAAAAAGGCCTGATGGATCAAGAGGGCCGGAAAAACTTTTCACAGCATTTCGATGTTTCACGTGAAACAATGGACCGATTGGATAATTTCGTAGCACTTGTTGAAAAGTGGAACCCTAAAATAAACCTGATTTCAAAAAAATCAGTGGATGATATTTGGGGTCGCCACGTTCTAGATAGTGCGCAAGTGTTGGAATTTGGCAATAAGTCCGGAAAATGGGTGGATATAGGTAGCGGTGGGGGGTTTCCTGGTATTGTCGCCGCCATTCTTGCATGTGACGTGTCGCCGGAATTGAAATTCGTTTTGGTAGAAAGCGATCAGAGAAAAGCAGCCTTCCTAAGGGCCGCAGCGCGAACGGCGGATATTAGCCTCGAAATTATTGCCCAGAGGGTGGAAAATATCCCTTCTCTTGAAGCACAGACACTTTCAGCCCGCGCATTAGCTCCATTGGATAAACTTTTGGAATTTGCTAATCTGCATCTGGCCCCGAATGGGGTTGCGCTTTTTCCCAAAGGGGCTTCCTACAGGTCAGAAGTTGAAGATGCCCGTAAAAGATGGAATTTTGAACTGGAAGATATTTCAAGTAAGACAGATAGTGACGCAATGATATTGAGAGTTGGAGCTATCACAAATGTCTAACGCTTTGAGTCACAGTCAGCCCAAAATAATTGCGATAGCAAATCAAAAGGGCGGCGTTGGAAAAACCACTACATCCATTAATTTGGGAGCAGCACTGGCTAAAACTGGCTACAGGGTGCTTCTAGTTGATTTGGACCCTCAGGGAAATGCTTCGACGGGTCTAGGAATTGGAAGCGAAAAGCGAATTTCTACGACCTATGATCTCTTAGTTCATGATGCGTCCCTTTCAGAAGTTATTCAGGCTACGGCCGTCGAAGATATGGATATAATCCCTGCGACTACAGATCTAAGTTCTGCGGATATTGAGCTTTTGGCTAATGAGAAGCGCAGTTTTCTGCTTCACGATGCGTTACGGCAGCCGGCAATTTCCTCATACGACTACGATTATGTTCTTATTGATTGCCCACCGTCACTGAATATACTAACCGTGAATGCAATGGTCGCCGCGCACTCGGTACTCGTTCCCCTACAAAGCGAATTTTTTGCGTTGGAAGGGTTGTCTCAATTAATGATGACCGTACGCGAAGTCCGGGAAACCGCAAATTCCGGTCTTCGTATTGAGGGTATTGTACTGACAATGTACGATAAAAGAAATAATCTATCGCAAATGGTGGAAGCAGATGCGCGGGAAAACTTGGGCGATCTTGTGTTCAAAACGGTCATTCCACGAAATGTTCGGGTCAGCGAGGCACCATCTTACGCGATGCCTGTTGTAGATTACGATCCGAACTCCAAGGGGAGCTTGGCATATTTTGAAGTCGCGCGAGAGCTTGTTTCAAGGCACAACAGTTTAAAAACAAAGGTTTAACACATGGTGCAAAAAAAAAATGAACGGCGCGGTCTTGGGCGTGGACTTTCTGCACTCATGGCGGATGTAAACATTCCTGCGCCGCAAGATGAGAAAGAAGCACCAGTTAGGGCCGAGCAAACGATTCCAATTGAGCTTATTGAACCAAATCCAGATCAGCCACGTCGGCATTTTGACGAAGAGGCGCTTCAGGACCTGGCTAGATCGATCACGGAAAAGGGCGTAATTCAGCCACTTATCGTTCGTCCGAACCCAAGAAAACAGGGTTTGTATGAGATTGTCGCTGGTGAACGTCGCTGGAGAGCCTCTCAGATCGCGCAGCTGCATAAAGTCCCGGCAATTATACGCGAGCTGGACGACACAGAGGTGTTGGAGGTTGCTATTATCGAGAATATTCAACGTGCTGACTTGAATCCGGTCGAGGAAGCCATTGGGTATCGGCAATTGATGGACAGATTTGGGCATACACAGGAAAAAGTGGCGTCAGCCCTTTCGAAAAGTAGAAGCTATATCGCAAATCTCCTTCGGTTACTTCAACTTCCAGAGGATGTTTTGGCCCTACTTCGTGACGGCTCGCTGACCACAGGTCATGCGCGCGCTTTGATTACGGCCCCGAATGCTTCTGAATTGGCTAAAAAAATTGTAGCTGAAGGGCTATCCGTTCGCCAAACCGAAAAGCTCGTAAAAATTGGGGACAATAGTACTAAGAATCAAAAGTCCCCAAAGGCTTCGAAGGATGCTGACACTGTGGCAATCGAAGGGGATCTTTCGGCGGCGTTAGGGATGGATACAGTGATCGACCATTTGGCAGGAAAAGAGAGCGGTAAAGTCTCAATCAAGTATAAGTCCCTGGAGCAATTAGACGAAATTTGCCGTATATTGTCGTCTACGCGCTAGGCCTGGTCCACAAGAAAGCCATTACGCATAGGAGGCAAACAGCCTGAATGCCTAATACTAATGGCTTAAGGTCAAAGAACACCGATAGCGCAAAGGTGAAAATTACCGAGAGAGTTGCATAGATTTTTGCTCTTATATTGATTGATCCATGCTCGTTCCAATCTTGAATGGGGGCTCCCAATTTCGGATGGTAAATGAGCCAGTTGTGGAGATTTTCAGATGAACGAGCAAAAAGAAACGCCGCTAGAAGTAGAAACGGCACCGTTGGCAGAAGGGGTAAAGCTATTCCGATAATTCCAAGCGTTAGTGCCGCGATACCCAGTATCAGCCATACGGTCTTCAATTAAACATCCGCCAATAACGCGCGTAGAACGGCGTTGAGTATTACACGCCCTTGTTTCGTGGCTCTGAGACGTTCGCCGTTGTTAACAAGCATTCCCATATCGACCAAGTCGTCGATTTTTATGCGACTTAGAGTTTTCTTAGAAAGCGACGCAAATCGATCGAGAGAAATTCCTTCCTCCAACCTAAGCCCCATCATTAGCATCTCTGTTGCTTGCTCTAGCTGGGGAATTGTATCTCTCAGTGATTCACCAGTGCCACGCGTTTCGACGCTAGTCAGCCACTTTTCAGGCTGCCGAAAAGTTTCGACCGCGAATTTTTGCCCCCCGAGAGTTAAGCGACCATGGGCACCGGGCCCGACCCCAACGTAATCTCCATAGCGCCAGTAAATGAGGTTGTGGCGGCTTTCAGACCCTATTCTGGCATGATTAGACACCTCATAGGCCGACAAGCCAGCGGCGTCACAAAGTTCTTGTGTGACAAAAAACATGTCAGATGCGAGGTCATCCGATGGAAGACCGCGTAGACCTCCGCGCGCTAGTCTATCTCCGAAGGCGGTACCGTCCTCGATCGTAAGTTGGTACAGAGAAAGGTGATCTATGGATAATTCCAGCGCTTCTTTCAATTCGGCCTTCCATTGATTTAGCGTTTGATCCTGACGGGCATATATCAAGTCAAAACTCACTCTATCGAAATTTTGTCTAGCAATATCAAATGCTTGCTTGCCTTCTTGGACGGAATGAAGGCGCCCCAAACGTTTTAAGTCTATGTCATTCAGAGCCTGAAATCCCATAGATATACGGTTCACACCGCCATCCCGAAAACCAATAAATTTCCCAGCTTCAATTGAAGTGGGGTTGGCCTCCAGTGAAATTTCTATGTCATTTGCTATAGGCCATAGGTGCTTAGCGCGCTCAATAATTGCACCGACGACTTCAGGGTCCATCAAGCTCGGCGTGCCGCCGCCAAAGAAAATTGTATTTAGAATGCGTGGTCCGATTTCGGCGGAAACCCTGTCTAATTCAGCCAAATAGGCTCTAAGCCAACGTTTTTGATCTACCTCAGCAGAGACGTGGCTGTTGAAATCGCAATAGGGGCACTTGGATTGGCAGAAAGGCCAATGGACGTAGAGTCCGAAACCGCCGTTCTGCCAATCTTCCATATCAAACTTTCATCGCCGTTACTTCGATTTCAATCTTCATTTCCGGTTTGATCAAATCGGAAATAATCATGGTTGCCGCAGGGCGCACTTCGGACAATGCCGCGCCGAGCTCTGGTAGCAATTCGTCTATCAATGCAGCGTCTGTGAGGGTGTATTGAACGCGTACGATATCTGACATTTCAAAGCCGCCTTCGATCAAGGCCGCGCCGATGGTTGCGAAGCAGTTACGGGCTTGTTCGGCCACGCTGTCTGGCATCACCATCGTTGCATAGTCGTATCCCGTCGTGCCGGATACAAAGCACCAATTTCCCTTCACGATGGCGCGAGAATAGCCAAAGGTTTTTTCAAAGTCGGAACCGGTCGAAATCCGCTTCATACAGAAGTCTCCAGAATTTTTTTAAACTTTGCAAAGGCATTGGCACGATGGGACATATCGTTTTTCTTAGCGGGGTCCATCTCGCCAAACGTCTCGAATTCGCCGTTTGGGGTAAAGATGGGGTCGAATCCAAACCCGAGTTCGCCGCGCATTGGCCATGAGAGCGTGCCGTCGACTTTGCCCGCAAAGATTTCGTCGTGACCATCAGGCCACGCCAAGCAAAGCGTGCAGTTGAAAGCGGCGCTCCGTGGGTGCGGCGCGCCATCGGCCTCTAACATGTCCCAAACCTTTTTCATCGCCATCGGAAAATCGCGGCCATTTGGTGTTTCGGCCCAATCGGCGGTGTAAACACCAGGTGCGCCATTAAGGGCTTCGACTGACAATCCGCTATCATCCGAAAGCGCAGGTAGGCCTGATGCTTTGGCTGCGAAATGCGCCTTAATCCGCGCGTTACCTTCGAACGTGTCTTCAGTCTCCGCAGGCTCCTCAAGGCCAAGTTCACCTGCGGACACAACTTCGATGCCATAGGGCAGAAGCAGCGCTGCAATTTCCCGCAACTTTCCTGCATTATGGCTTGCAAGAGCGATTTTTTTCTCTGTTAAACTACGCATTAGCTTGTGGCGGCTTTTTGAGCGGCGACGAGTTCATCGATACCTTTTTGGGCCAAGTCCAACAGGCCATTCAATTGTTGACGCGAAAAGACCGAACCCTCCGCCGACATTTGGATTTCGATAAGTTTACCAGAGCCGGTCATAACGAAATTTCCGTCCACGCCCGCTTCGGAGTCTTCGGGATAGTCGAGATCCAGAACCTCTTGGCCGGCGTAAATACCACAGGAAATTGCGGCAACCGGATCAGTGAGGGGGTCGGAAATAACGTCACCAATTTTCATCAACTTGTTTACAGCAAGTTTTAACGCCACCCAGCCGCCAGTGATTGACGCACAACGGGTTCCGCCGTCGGCTTGAATGACGTCGCAGTCGATTGTGATCTGACGTTCGCCCAAGGCAACACGATCTACACCCGCCCGCAGGGAGCGGCCGATCAGCCGTTGAATTTCTTGCGTGCGTCCCGATTGTCCTTTTTTTGCTTCACGTTGCATACGCGTGTTAGTGGCGCGTGGAAGCATGCCGTATTCGGCCGTTACCCATCCAAGGCCAGAGTTTTTCATGAAAGGCGGTACACGCTCATCAATCGTCGCGGTGCAAAGCACATGCGTATCGCCGCACTTAATCAGACAGGAGCCCTCTGCATGCTTGGTGACATTGGTTTCGATCGAAATCGAACGCATTTGATCTACATTTCTACCAGAGGGGCGCATGGGAAAATCCTTTATTATGGGCGTGTCCAGATACCCTGCTTTCCTTAGATTTTGCAAGGGCGATTGACGTTCTCCCATAAACCCATCTAATGTAGATCGCCAACTATTGTGGGCTGAATGCGGGAGACTATGAATACACAATCCGAAATTCTTAAGGATATGAACGCGAGAAGTCGGGAGGTTTTCCGTCGGGTTGTTGAGGGGTACTTGAACAATGGCGAACCCGTAGGTAGCCGCACTTTGACGCGGAGTATGACCGAGAAAGTATCGGCTGCGACTATTCGTAATGTGATGCAAGATCTCGAAATTTTGGGGTTGCTCGGCAGTCCTCACGTCTCTGCGGGTCGTATTCCTACGCAATCGGGCCTGCGAATGTTTGTAGATGGGCTTCTTGAGGTTGGCGACCTTGCGACCGAAGACCAGCGGCGCATTGACGAAACCCTAGGAAGCAACGAGCGCGATATGACAAGCATGTTGGATCGGGTCGGTTCCGCACTTTCGGGCCTAACGCAAGGGGCGAGCCTTGTTTTGTCGCCAAAACATGAAGCGCCGATTAAGCATATTGAATTTGTCAGCCTTGGGCCGGATCGTGCGCTGGTTGTTCTCGTTTTTGCCGACGGACACGTCGAAAACCGCGTTTTCACACCCCCGCACGGGCAAACGCCGAGTTCGATGCGCGAAGCGGCAAATTTCCTCAACGCAGTCGCCGAAGGCAAGACACTGAGTGAACTTTCGGCCGTTATTTTGCGAGAAATTTCATCGCGACGGCAGGAACTCGACGTTCTCGCACGCGCGATGGTCGAGGACGGTTTGGCGCAGTGGGTGAATAAAGGTGAACGGCATGAGCGCCTCATCGTGCGCGGTCGGTCGAATCTTCTTGAGGGGGAGGTCGATGAAAAGGACTTGGAGCGCATACGTTCGCTCTTTGATGATCTCGAACGCAAGCGGGATATTGCCGATTTTCTTGAATTAACCCAAGAAGGCGAAGGTGTTCGCATCTTTATTGGCTCGGAAAACAAATTATTTTCACTTTCGGGTTCCTCTTTGGTGGTTTCACCGTATATGAACGCTGAGCGAAAAATTGTGGGCGCGGTAGGGGTCATAGGACCGACGCGCTTAAATTATGGACGTATTGTGCCGATTGTGGACTACACGGCGCAACTTGTTGGTCGCCTGATTTCAGATCAAGGCTAAGGAAAAGTAAGATGGCAGAGCCTAGAAACGACGAATTTTTAGATGATCCAGAGGCCGTGGAGGCCGAACTTTATGCGGACGATATTTTGGAGGCGGACGCTGAGGCGGACGAGCTTTCAATTGTTACCAAAGAACGGGACGATTTCCGGGATCGCTTTATGCGCGCCCTTGCAGACGCGGAAAATGCGCGGAAACGGTCGGACCGGGATCGTCGCGAAGCCGAGAATTATGGCGGGTCTAAGCTCGCGCGCGATATGCTGCCCGTTTATGACAATATGAAACGTGCACTTGATGCAATTGATGAAGGTCAGCGCGCTACGAACGCGGCCCTTTTGGAAGGTATCGAGTTGACGATGCGCGAGCTTCTTAACGTATTCGCCAAGCATGGAATTGAACGGATTTTGCCAGGAGTTGGCGAGAGATTTGATCCGCAACGCCACGAAGCGATGTTTGAAGCGCCCGTTCCAAACACGGTTGCTGGCGACATCATTCAGGTGATGGCCGAGGGCTTTATGCTTCATGATCGGCTCTTGCGTCCGGCTCATGTTGGTGTGAGTTCACAGCCTAAATAATTGCAAAACCATTGAAGTTTAGGGCGCGACACTTAGATGGGTCGCGCCTTTTCTTTCAGGGAATACAGTGCTTGAAGCGCTTCTCTCGGCGTCATTTCATCTGGATGAATATCCGCCAATGCCTCCTCTATTTCGCTCGAGTTTTGCACGACCGGCGGAGGGGTGGGCTGAATTGAAAACAACGGAAGATCGTCAATAAACGCCCTTTGTTTGCCGCCCTCCCGTTCGCCTTTTTCCAACGCATCCAAAACAACGCGTGCACGATTGACGACGGACTCCGGAAGACCTGCAAGCTTGGCGACCTGAACCCCGTAAGATCTATCCGCGGCGCCTTTTTTGACCTCGTGCAAAAATATGACGTCGCCCTCCCACTCCTTCACGGTGACTGTCGCGTTTTCCACCCCCTTTAGCTTGTCCGAAAGAGCGGTCATTTCATGGTAATGCGTGGCAAACAGCGCGCGGCATTTGTTTGCGTCGTGTAAGTGTTCGAGCGTTGCCCAAGCGATGGAAAGCCCATCATATGTTGCCGTGCCGCGCCCGATTTCGTCCAAAATAACAAGCGCGCGGTCGTCTGCTTGATTGAGGATCGCAGCGGTCTCGACCATCTCGACCATAAACGTTGATCGCCCCCGCGCAAGGTCGTCACTGGCGCCAACGCGGGAGAAAATCTGGCTCACAAGGCCGATTTTAACACCGTCCGCAGGAACAAAACTGCCCACCTGTGCGAGCAGCGCAATAAGGGCATTTTGGCGAAGGAACGTCGATTTACCCGCCATGTTCGGACCTGTCAGTAGCCAAATCTGCGCGCCATCAGCCTGCGTTGTCAGTTGGCAATCATTAGCCACGAAAGGCGCGCCGCTTTGCTTGCGTAACGCACGTTCAACGACGGGATGCCGTCCTGCGACAACCTCAAAACACCGGCTATTGTCGACCAAGGGTTTGCACCAGTTCTCGCCAGTCGCAAGATCCGCAAAAGACAGCGATAAATCAAATTCTGAAAGCGCCGACGCGGCGTTTCCTATGGGGCCGGATTCCGCAAGAATCGACTGTGTTAGGCTAGAATAGAGCCGCTTTTCAATTTCCAACGCGCGTCCACCAGCATTCAGAATTTTGGTCTCCATTTCTGAAAGTTCTAGGGTCGTGAAACGGACCTGGTTCGCGGTTGTCTGGCGGTGAATGAATTTTTCCGAGAGAGGAGCCGCGAGCATTTTATCCGCATGCGCCGCCGTTGTTTCGATGAAATACCCAAGCACATTATTGTGCTTGATTTTTAAGGCGGATATCCCCGCAGTCTCGATATACTCAGCTTGAAGCGCAGCAATAACGCTTCGCCCTTCGTCCCGAAGCTTTCGTGCTTCGTCTAGGTCTTCGTTATATCCTGGTGCGATAAAGCCCCCATCACGAGCAAGGAGCGGCGGTTCTGCAACGAGAGCCTGTTCGAGAAGATCAATTAGCGCAGTGTGATTTTTAAATGCGTCCGCTGCCACCTGGAGTAGTTCGGGTAGGGTCGACGGCAAAGATTTCCCGATCTGCTCCGCTTGGTTCAACCCGTTGCGAATGGCCGCCAAATCTCGAGGGCCACCGCGCTCAAGGCTGAGGCGCGAAAGGGCGCGGTCCAAATCGGGTGTGCGACGAAGGGCTTCGCGGATGCTGTCGGCCACAGCGCCGTTTTCAAGTGTAAAGGATACGGCGTCTTGTCGGGCATGAATGGTTTTGAGGTCGGTGGATGGGGCCGAAAGACGACGCGTCAGAAGGCGTCCCCCTCCTGCGGTGAGGGTGCGATCAACTGCAGAAAGCAGAGAACCTTCGCGTCCCCCCGACATGCTTTGCGTGATCTCGAGATTTCGACGGGTCGCCGCATCGATCTGCACCGTTCCACCGGTTGTCTCTTTTTGCGGGGCGCGAAGGAGAGGGAGCTTGCCCTTTTGGGTGATCTCAAGATAGTCGATAATCGCGCCAAGAGCCGATATTTCAGCGCGGGTAAAGGCTCCAAACGCATCCAGAGAGCCAACCTTGAAAAGCGCCAAAATGCGTTGTTCGGCGGCGGAGCTATCGAAACTGGCTCGGGAAAGCGGCGTGAGCGAAAGACCAAAATCAGTCTCTAATTCGAAGTAATCCTCAATATTTGACTCAGAAACAACCAGTTCGGACGGCATCAAACGTGCCATTTCCGGCCCCAATCGAGTGGCGTTTGTTTCAATCACATGCAGCGCACCCGTTGAAATATCGACCCAAGCCAAGGCTGCCTGATCCCGAACCTCAGAAAAAGCGGCAAGGTAGTTGTGTTTGCGCGCGTCCAACAAGCTGTCTTCAGTCAGGGTTCCTGGCGTGACCAGCCGCACGACATCCCGCCGGACAATCGCCTTATACCCGCGTTTTTTGGCTTCTGTCGGGCTTTCCATTTGCTCGCAAACTGCGACGCGAAATCCCTTTTTAATTAGGGTATGAAGATACCCTTCAGACGCATGTATCGGGACGCCACACATGGCAATATCATTGCCTTCATGCTTTCCGCGCTTGGTAAGAGCAATATCCAGCGCCGCGGCCCCCGCAATCGCATCATCAAAGAACATCTCATAGAAATCGCCCATGCGATAAAACAGCAGCGCGTTCGGATATTGCGCCTTCAGATCAAGATATTGCGCCATCATCGGTGTCACAGTTGTATTTGCAGTGCTCACGGCCTCGTCCCCAGATAATTCTGGCCCAACTCTACAAAGCCAGCCGTCCTTACGAAAGGCGAATGTTGACCCTTGGCGCGAAGTTGTATTGGATGAAAGTCTTGCAAAAGGATACAGGCCCAAATGTCCACAAAAATGACAATCACAGACGCCGACGCACTCGCATATCACATGGAGCCCAGACCGGGAAAATTTGATGTCTCGCCGTCTACCCCTATGACCACCCAGCGCGATCTATCCTTGGCGTATTCGCCCGGTGTTGCCGTTCCGTGCGAGGCCATCGCCAAAAACCCAGACGCTGCGTATGACTATACAAACAAGGGAAATTTGGTCGCGGTTATTACGAACGGAACGGCGGTTTTGGGGTTAGGAAACCTTGGCGCCCTCGCGTCTAAACCCGTTATGGAGGGTAAGGCCGTCCTGTTTAAACGCTTCGCGGATGTGAACTCGATTGATATTGAGTTGGACACCGAGGACCCCGAAGCCTTTATCAATGCTGTGCGTTTGATGGGGCCCAGTTTTGGCGGGATTAACCTTGAAGATATTAAAGCACCCGAGTGTTTTATCATTGAACAACGCCTCAAAGAGGAAATGGACATTCCGGTTTTCCACGACGATCAGCACGGAACAGCGGTTATTTGCGCGGCTGGATTGATCAACGCGTTGAAAATCTCTGGTAAGAAAATAGAGGATGTCCGCATTGTTTTGAACGGTGCTGGAGCTGCGGGTATTGCCTGTTTTGAGTTGATAAAATCCATGGGTGCGCAGCACAATAATTGCATCATGTGCGACACAAAAGGTGTTATTTATCAAGGCCGTACCGAGGGTATGAACCAATGGAAATCCGCCCATGCGGCCCTAACCGACCTACGAACTCTGGAAGAAGCGATGCAGGACGCCGATATCTTTTTGGGCGTGTCCGCAAAGGGCGCTGTGACCCCAGAGATGGTCGCGAGCATGGCGAAAGATCCCGTAATTTTCGCCATGGCCAACCCTGATCCGGAAATCACTCCCGAAGAAGCCCACGCGGTGCGCCCCGACGCCATTGTTGCCACGGGTCGCAGTGATTACCCGAACCAAGTTAACAACGTGTTGGGGTTTCCGTACTTATTCCGAGGCGCGCTCGATATCCGTGCTCGCGCCATCAACGATGAAATGAAAATTGCCTGCGCACATGCACTCGCGGACTTGGCACGTGAAGAAGTTCCTGACGAGGTTGCGATGGCTTATGGTCGGAAACTTCAATTCGGGCGCGATTATATTATTCCGACGCCGTTTGACCCGCGTTTGATTTATGTCGTGCCGCCCGCCGTTGCAAAAGCGGGGATGGACACGGGGGTCGGGCGACGTCCAATTATCGATATGGTCGGATATGAGGAAAGCCTGCGGGCCCGAATGGACCCAACAGCCCACATTCTGCGCTCGATTAATGCACGTGCTAAGGCCCGTCAGGCCCGTATGATTTTTGCCGAGGGCGACGATATTCGCGTATTGCGCGCCGCCGTTAATTACCAACGATCGGGTCTCGGTAAAGCGCTTGTCGTTGGCCGCGAAAGTGGTGTGGAGGAGCTTTTGGGGTCCGTAGGAATGGGGGATGCTTTCGGCGAGTTGGAGATTGTTAACGCCGCGAACACCCCGCATCTGGATACTTATAAAGACTATCTTTACAATAAGTTGCAACGTAGCGGTCATGATCGTCAGGATGTGAACCGACTTGCTTCTCGGGATCGCCACGTCTTCTCTGCGCTTATGTTGGCACATGGGCATGGTGATGGTTTGGTGACAGGGGCGACCCGAAAATCTGCGCATGTTTTGGGGCTTCTCAATCATGTATTTGATGCACGTGCCGAGGATGGTGCCGTGGGTGTGACGGCGCTTTTGTTGAATGGGCGCATCGTGTTGATCACAGATACACTGGTACACGAGTGGCCAGATCAGGAAGACTTGGCAACGATTGCGGAACGCGGCGCAGAAGTTGCGCGGACGCTTGGACTAGAACCCCGCGTTGCCTTCGTGAGCTTTTCGACCTTCGGTTCCCCTGTTTCGGAACGCGCAGAAAAAATGCACCAAGCGCCGAAAGTTTTAGAACAACGTGGCGTAGACTTTGAGTTCGAAGGCGAAATGACCGTCGATGTGGCGCTGAACCCACAAGCTATGTCGCATTATCCTTTCAGTCGCCTGTCAGGGCCCGCCAACGTCCTTGTGGTCCCGGCGCGCCATTCCGCGAGTATTTCGGTGAAGCTGATGCAGGAGATGGCCGGAGCAACCGTAATTGGCCCAATCCTCACCGGAATTGACCAATCCATCCAGATTTGCTCAACAGTGTCCACATCGAGTGACATTCTAAACATGGCGATACTTGCTGCCTGTAAGGAGAAAAAATGACGGTCTTTAATCTAGGATCCATAAACGCGGATCACGTTTATTCAGTACCGCATTTGCCATTACCTGGGGAAACTTTGGCGGCGACGGGTTTTTCGATCGGCTTGGGCGGGAAGGGCACAAACCAGTCCGTTGCCGCAGCGCGAGCGGGTTCGGATGTTTTTCATATTGGTGCCGTAGGTCCTGATGGTGTTTGGGCGCGGGAAAAGCTTGCGGAATTGGGCGTAAATGTGGACGGGGTTTCGCAAATTCAAACACCCACAGGGCATGCAATTATCAATGTCGATGCAAACGCCGAGAACGCGATTGTTCTCTTTCCGGGCGCCAATGTTTCCCTCAGTGAAAGCGAGATTTCACGGGCTTTGGAGGCAGGGAAGGCGGGAGATACTCTATTGTTGCAGAACGAGACATCCCACCAAGCGTTTGCAGCGGAGTTGGCCCAAAAAAAGGGTATTCGGGTCGTGTATTCCGCTGCGCCATTTTCCATTGAAGCGGTGCGGGCAGTTTTGCCTTTTGTTTCGATGCTTGCGATGAACGAAGGCGAAGCAGCACAGCTTTGTGCCGCGTTAGGGACGAATATTGAAAACCTACCAGTCCCAGAGACCCTTGTGACGCTCGGGTCAAAAGGCGCTCAATGGCATGGAAACGGATCAAACTTAAACGTCGAAAGTTTTTCGGTTATTCCTGTTGATACCACAGGCGCGGGGGACACATTCGCGGGGTATTTCGCGGCGGCGCGCGATCAGGGAGCTGACGTCGCGCAGGCCTTGAAGTTGGCGTCAGCAGCGGCAGCGATCAAAGTTACCCGCGCGGGTGCAGCTGAAGCCATTCCCGCACGTGTAGAGGTCGATGTTTTCCTTAGTCAGCAAAGTTAGTGGCCCTGCGCAAACGGCGCGGCGCTACCCCAGAGTGCTAGGACTTTGGCGTCGCGGCCGCATCCTTTGCGGTATTTTTCATAGGCAGTGGACTGCTTCACAGGACCAAAACGTGTAAGAACCCGTTTGTTGCCTTTGTAATAATTCTGGTGGTTCGCTTCGGCCACATAAAAGGTTTTTGCGTTCAATACTGGTGTGACAATCTTTTGTCCAAGTTCCGTTTGAGCTTTGGAAATGGCGGCGTTGGCGATGTCCAATTCCGCCTGATTAGAGACGAATATCGCGGTGCGGTAACTGTCGCCACGATCACAGAACTGACCTCCCGCGTCCGTAACATCGACGGAGCGCAGAAAGAGATCCAGCAATTTGGAACGGTCAATTTTTGCGCTGTCATAAGTGATTTTGACCGCTTCAAAGTGACCGGATCCACCCTTAGAAACGATTTTATAGGTCGGGTTGGCGATAGTCCCGCCCGTATAGCCGGACACCGCCTCTATTACGCCCGACACCGATTCAAAATCGCTTTCGACACACCAAAAACAGCCACCGGCAACCACAAGCGTCTCGCTTTTTCCAGCACTTGCGGGATCGCAGTGAAGGATAAACCCAAGCGTTAAGGCAATTGCCAGAGTGATGGATTTAAAGCTGTACGATAGGTTTTTCATATTGATCTCCTCGTTACCCAATCTTTTTGCTCATTTTGGAATCATTGCAATCCCTTGAAACAGAATGTCACGCAAGCTTGAGCAGTCTTTACTGGATGAAATATGGGGAGTCGGGGTTCTAAAATCACTTAGGTCGAAAAAATGGGCTGCCAAAATCAATTCGGCAGCCCATGACATTATTTAAGTGATTTAACGCGGCGATTGCGCATTGCGATAAGTTTTAGGCGCAAGGCTTGAAGCTGAATGAAGCCCGCTGCGTCTTTTTGATCATAGGCGCCAGCATCCTCTTCAAAAGTCACATGACTCTCGGAATAGAGGCTGTGATCCGACCAGCGGCCGACGGTGCGCGAAAGACCTTTATAAAGCTTGAGGCGTACCGTTCCGGTCACGTGTTCTTGAGAATGGTCGATCGCGGCCTGCAGCATTTCGCGTTCCGGAGAGAACCAGAAACCGTTGTAAATGAGCTCGGCATATTTTGGCATCAACTCGTCTTTGAGGTGCATCGCGCCACGATCCATTGTGATGGATTCAATGCCACGGTGCGCTTCAAGCAAAAGCGTGCCGCCGGGTGTTTCGTAAATACCGCGGGATTTCATGCCAACAAAACGACCCTCAACAAGGTCGAGGCGCCCACAACCATGTTTGCCGCCTAGTTCGTTGAGCTTGGTCAGGATTGTTGCTGGTGACATTTCAACGCCATCAATTGCCGTCGCATCGCCTTTTTCAAAGGTAATCTCAATGAATTCGGGCGTGTTCGGCGCATCTTCGGGGTGAACCGTGCGCTGGTACACATAATCGGGCGCGTCAATGGCGGGGTCTTCGAGGACTTTGCCTTCGGAGGACGTGTGCAGCAAGTTCGCATCAACCGAGAAAGGCGCTTCACCGCGTTTGTCTTTGGCGATTGGGATTTGGTGCAGTTCCGCAAACTCAATGAGCTTGGTGCGGCTTTGTAGATCCCATTCGCGCCAGGGGGCGATCACTTTGATTTCTGGGTTGAGCGCATAAGCGGCAAGTTCAAACCGGACCTGATCGTTGCCCTTACCTGTCGCTCCGTGGGCGACCGCGTCGGCCCCAGTTGAGGCGGCGATTTCGACCAAACGCTTGGAAATCAGTGGACGCGCGATAGACGTACCCAGAAGGTAAAGCCCTTCATACTGTGCGTTTGCGCGGAACATTGGGAAAACGAAATCGCGCACGAACTCTTCGCGCAGGTCTTCGATGTAAATATTCTCAGGCTTCACGCCCAAAAGCTCGGCCTTCGCACGTGCGGGCTCAAGCTCTTCGCCTTGGCCCAAGTCGGCGGTGAAGGTTATAACCTCGCAGCCGTATTCGATCTCAAGCCATTTAAGGATTATCGAGGTATCAAGGCCACCGGAATAGGCCAGAACAACTTTCTTGGGGGCGGTTTTGGGCGCAGACATGATCTTCTCCATATGGGTATCGCCGTGGCGTTACAGGGTTTTGTGCGGTGGGGCAAGTCTAGCGAATGAAAGTGGGAGAATTTCGAAAAGGTTGATGTGCGTTGACCTGAAGGTTTTCGGCCTGATAGAGCTATCTGATTGAAAAATTTTGTTGGAGAGACCATGCTTGGCTGGAAAATGTTTACCCATTCTATAGGAATGGTTTTTAGTGATTTCAAAGCATCCTTGCAGATTTCTGGCGTTCTCTATGCGGCGGTTCTTGCCGCACAATATTTTCTTCTTAAGCCGTTGGTTGAAATGGCCGAAGTAGGAGGCGAATTAACTGCCCCAGTACTCCTCTCGAGTTTGGCTGGTATCATAATTTCCATTGTGGCTGGCCTTTGGATTGCAGTGTCTTGGCACCGCTATGTATTGCTTGGGGAAAATAGCGGCGGGGTATTGCCACCTTTCGAAGGACGCGTAGTGCTCAGTTATTTTTGGCGGGGCATATTGATTGGATTGGTCGGTTTCGTTGTCATGTTTATTATAGGATTTATAGTAGGAGCGATAATGTACGTGCTAAGGCCATTATTGACGTCCCTTGGGCTAAATGCCGAAATGATACTCATATTTCTTCTTTATATTCCAGCCTTTGCCGTATTCTATCGCCTTTCTCCGGTTCTTCCTGCGGTGGCGTTAGGTAAATCTATGTCGTTGAGGGAAGCGTGGAACGCGACGAGTGAATTGCGCGGGGCGATTTTGACGCTCGCGTTTATTGTATTTGCCGTATCAGTCGCGCTTTATTGGTTAACTGGGCTACTTTTCCCCACGGGGCTGATCTCTATGATAATCCAGAATGGTGTGATCGGTTGGATCAGTACGATGGTCGGCGTGAGTATATTGACCACAATTTACGGCATGGCGATTGAAGGACGCGAATTGCCTTAGGGCCTTGCTCTGAAGTGCAATTCGCGCGACATCTTGGGGCATGAACGATTTTTCCCAAAAAGCCCGTGCGGCAACCGAAGCAATGCGGGCGCTCTTTCCCGCGACGCCGTTATTGCGCAATGATCACCTCTCTGCGAAATTCGACGCCGATATTTGGCTCAAACGCGAAGATTTAAGCCCCGTCCGGAGTTATAAAATTCGTGGCGCGTTTAATGCGATGTCCAAGGTGCGGGCCAACGATCCAGCCCAAGAGTTGTTTGTATGCGCGAGTGCGGGAAACCATGCACAGGGCGTCGCGTTTGTTTGCCAGCATTTTGGGGTGAAGGGCGTGATCTATATGCCCGTCACAACACCGCAACAAAAGATTCAGAAGACTGAAATTTTTGGGAAGGATTTCGTCGAAATCCGTTTGGTGGGCGATTATTTTGATGCGACTTTAGCCGCGGCTCAGGTGTATTGCGCACAGGCGGGTGGTCATTTCCTCGCACCATTTGACGATGAGGATGTGATCGAGGGGCAAGCGAGTGTTGCCGTAGAGGCTTTGGCCCAACTCGGTCGTGCGCCTGATATGATGGTTCTCCCTGTGGGAGGAGGGGGGCTTTCTGCTGGGGTTACCAAGTATTTTGCGTCTGAGGCATCCGAAACATCGCTTAAATATATCGAACCCGAAGGTGCAAAAAGCCTAACCGCCGCTCTCAATACCGGAGCACCGGTCACTTTGGGCCGAGTAGATAACTTCGTGGACGGTGCTTCAGTCGCACGTATTGGAGCGTTGAATTTTGTGGCTCTTTCAACGGTTGAGTTGGAAAACGTCTTGTCCGTACCCGAAGATCGCATTTGTTCGACCATTCTTGAAATGTTGAATGTAGAAGGAGTTGTTCTTGAGCCCGCAGGGGCTATGTCTATCGATGCTCTGGGAGATATTGCGGGTGAAATCCGAGGGAAAACAATAATATGTGTGACGTCAGGGGGGAACTTTGATTTTGAGCGACTCCCCGAAGTTAAAGAGCGCGCTCAACGGTTTTTGGGAGTGAAAAAATACTTCATTCTTCGGCTTCCGCAAAGACCAGGAGCGCTTAAGGATTTTCTGCTTATGCTGGGGCCAGACGACGACATCGCTCGATTTGAGTATATGAAAAAGTCTGCTCGAAACTTTGGAAGCGTGCTTATTGGTATTGAAACCAGAAGCGCCAGGAATTTTCCTATTTTGTTGGGAAAAATGGAAAAGGCTGGGTTTGCATATCGGGATATAACGTCCGATCAAACGCTTGCAGAATTCCTAATTTGATGCGACAGCTATGGCTGATTTGCAAGGAACTCCACTTTGGAGTCTTCATACGCCTTAAATAATCGAGGCAAATCGACTTCCTCTTTTCGCCCACCGGATGCCGCCTTTTCTCCTTGCTGGCAAACTTGTCCCATGAGTGTGAAGCCCAAGTTAAGGGCGCTGCCTTTTAAAAAATGCATCTCTTCTTCGAGGGAGATTGTACCGTTAGTCGACTTCAACCGTTCAATTACCTCATCGACTTCCTCCAGAAATAGGTCGGCTACCTCCTGAAAGTCCTCGATGCCCACTTCTTCTCGAAGTTCATTTACGCGATCCCAATCGATCATTGTCTACTCCAAAAGCTCATCTCTAATTATTGCCGGAACCAATCCTATCGAAGAATATTTATTGGACTAAACTTAATAATACGTAACTGAAATTACTAAATCCTATCGAATTTTAGGCTTCATCGACTGTTAAGCTGCATGTGTCAGGAGGGGAGGTAGAACCCCTAGGAGCGACCAAAAAAATGTCCGCAATTATGTCTAGCAACATAGAAAAAGCCGCCATACCCAAAGCAGTTGAGGGCGCAATAAAACGTATTTTGGTGGTCGACGATAGTCGTGCACAGCGCCGCCTCCTTTCGACGATGTTGAAGCGATGGGGGTTCTCTGTTCTGGAAGCCGGATCTGGCGATGAAGCCCTTGAAATCCTTCAGACTCACAGCGCAGATCTCATTCTAAGTGACTGGATGATGCCGGGAATGAGTGGAGTGGAATTTTGCCAAATATTCCGCCAGTTAGACAAGAAAAAATATGGGTACTTCATCCTTTTGACTTCCAAAAGTGAGAAGGAGGAGGTTGCGCATGGCCTCGAAGTTGGCGCCGACGATTTTTTAACAAAGCCCGTTTCATCCAATGAGTTACGTGCGAGAATCACTGCTGCTGAGCGAATTTTGAGCATGGAGCGCGAGCTGATTGAAAAAAATGCGTTGGTCTCCCGCACTCTAGAGGAAATATCAGCGCTTTATGACACGTTGGATCGTGACCTTATTGAAGCAAAAAAACTCCAGCAGTCCCTAGTGAAGGAAAGATATCGAAGCTTCGAAACAGCTCAAATATCCCTATTGTTAAGGCCTTCTGGGCATGTTGGTGGGGATTTGGTTGGCATGTTTCCTATTAGCGACACAGAAATTGGGATTTATGCAATTGATGTGTCGGGGCACGGCATTACTTCGGCCCTAATGACAGCCCGATTGGCGGGGTATCTTTCTGGCGCCTCCCCCAAGCAAAACGTTGCGTTGGAGAAAAATGGCAAAGGAGGTTTTGCAGCAAGGCCACCAGCTGTGGCGACAGAACTTCTCAATCGCCTATGCCTAGAGGAAATGGATACAGAACACTACTTCACGCTGGTTCTCGCCATTTTGAATTTGGTCACGGGTGAAGTGGTTTTAACCCAAGCCGGCCATCCTCATCCCGCGATTCAAAGGGCGAACGGTACAATAGAGTATGTCGGCAATGGAGGGATGCCCGTAGGGCTTATTGAAGGGGCGACCTATGAAGAATGTCGCGCAACATTGTTGCAAGGTGATCGATTATTGATCCTCTCTGATGGTATTACGGAGTGCCCAAATGCTCTTGATGTGATGCTCGAAGAAGAAGGCTTGGAAGCACTTCTGTGGAGAAACCGACATGTCCAAGGGCCAGCGATGCTAGAAGCTCTCGTTTGGGATTTACAAGAATACGCGGGAGAAAAGGAATTTCCCGATGATGTTTCGGCAGCCATGGTGGAATTCGGCCCCCCACCACCCGTCTCGCTCAATGATCAAGACGACTAACGAAATACCTGTCCCCTTCGTTACCCAAAAGGGACGACGCTTCTCTAATCGTCATCCAATGAGCGGTATGAAAAGGTTCAGTTGGCGCACTCAATCGATAGACGGGCTGGGCTGCGAAGACATGACAAAGTTTTTCTGCCCAGATTTCATATTCGGGCATGAAAACAAATCGTCGAAAAGACCCAATGAATTTTGGGGAAGATATTTTCCAACCAGTTTCTTCACGCACTTCGCGATGCAAGGCGGCAATTCCGTTTTCTCCAAGATCAATGCCTCCACCAGGCAGCTGAAATTCTACGTAGGGTTTGGATTGTAGGGTCACAAGCAGCTTGTTACCACGCGCCAAAATACCATAGGCTCCGGGCCGTAAGACATAGGTTTTTCCCCGCAGTGGCGCTTCTCCGAACCGTCTAATCATCATTCTACCCTTGGACTGTTGATTGCACCCCTTATATAGTCGCTGTAAGCCAACGCAACGAGCGTAAGGAATCCCCATGACTATTGGAAATAAAATTGCTTGGGACGACACAGTCCTCCCTTTTCAACTTGACCGCGCCGACATCCGTGGACGCGTCGCGCGCCTTGATGGCGTGTTGAATTCCGTTTTGGAACAGCACGACTATCCGCCAGCTATTGAGGCGTTGGTTGCGGAAATGACGTTATTGACGGCGCTGATCGGTCAAACGATGAAATCGAACTGGAAACTGTCGCTACAAGTCCGCGGAACTGGTGGTCCTGTCCGCTTGATTGCGACCGACTATTACGGCCCTTCAAAGGAGGGCGATGCGGGACGTGTGCGCGCCTATGCAAGCTATGATGCGGAGAGAGTTGACCCAAATGGCCCCGCCTTCGCGCAGCTTGGTAGCGGATATTTTGCGATCCTGATCGATCAGGGCGCAGGATCGAAACCCTATCAGGGGATCACTCCGATCGCTGGAAATTCTCTCTCGGAATGTGCCGAAACGTATTTCGCGCAATCCGAGCAACTTGCCACGCGGTTTGAATTGATCTTCGGGCGTTCGACAGAAAAGGGCGGCGTTGAAGGCTGGCGGGCTGGTGGTATGATGCTGCAACATATGCCCAAAGCGAGTCCGTTTGCGAAAAAAGATGAGGCGAATGGCGATCAAGGGCTTTTGACGGCAACGGATATGTTGGATCCGGATGAAGAAGACAATTGGAACCGCGCAAACATTCTGTTGGATTCAGTTGAACAGCTAGAACTGATTGGGCCAATCGTGTCACCAACCCAGCTACTGGTGCGGTTGTTTCATGAGGAAGCGCCACGCGTTTATGATCCTCAGCCGGTCGAGTTTGGTTGTACGTGTTCGGCCGAGCGGGTCGCGACAACCCTGTCGATCTATTCGCCGAAAGACCTTGCGTATATGACAAAGGATGACGGGTCTATTACTGCGGACTGCCAGTTTTGTGGCGCGCATTATGTGTTGGATCCAGCTACTGTTGGGCGCGATGTCGTGAAAAATGCGGATGAGGCAAGTGCCTAGAGACCTTCTACAAGCAATTCTGGATGCCGCCTCACGGGGCGGCTCCTCTGACTTTGATCTCAATAGAAATGTCGTTTTGCCCCCGAACCGTCCCTTGCGTGAAGCGGCTGTCCTTGTGCCTGTGATTGAAACTGACCGTGGGTTTCAGCTTATTTTGACCAAACGGGCATCTCACCTTAAGCACCATCCCGGCCAAATTGCCTTTCCTGGCGGGAAGCGCGATGCCGAGGATGACACCCTCGTTACGACGGCCCTGCGAGAGGCGCAGGAAGAAATTGGACTTTTGCGCGACAATGTCGAAGTTTTGGGCCAGATACCACCGCATGAAACCGTCACTGGCTTTACAATGACGCCTGTTTTAGGCCTTGTTAGAGCCGAATTCGTACCAAATCCGGAACAGGGTGAAGTGGCTGAAGTTTTTCGAGTGCCTCTTGCGCATGTGCTTGATATTGAACGCTACCAAGTACAGTCTAGGAGCTGGCGTGGTGTTGAGAGAAATTATTATACAGTGCCGTTCGGACCCTATTATATCTGGGGTGCGACCGCGCGTGTTTTACGGCGCATGGCGGACGGTTTGAACAATGCGCATTGAGGGAAGTTGGCTAGATAATCCAAAGACACAAGCCATTTTTACGATGCTTAAGAGTGGGGGCCATCAGGCGTATTTTGTAGGCGGATGCGTTCGCAATGCCTTGCTGGGGGTTGCGACAAATGACATTGATATCGCGACAGATGCAGAGCCAACCCGCGTTTTAGCGCTCGCGCAGGAGAACGGTATTCGTGCCGTTGAAACAGGTATTGAGCATGGAACTGTCACACTTGTTCAGGGCAAAACACCTTACGAGATTACCACATTTAGGCGCGATGTCGAAACGGACGGTCGACGGGCTGTTGTAGCGTTTTCGACCAATATTAAAGACGATGCGCGGCGACGCGATTTTACGATGAACGCGCTTTACGCGGATTCGGCGGGGACTGTTGTTGATCCATTGAACGGGTTGCCAGATCTACTTGCGCGTCGGGTTAGGTTCATCGAAAACGCCGAAGACCGCATTCGCGAAGATTATCTCAGAATCCTGCGCTTTTTTCGGTTTTATGCGTGGTACGGCGATCCAAATACCGGAATTGATGCTGAAGGTTTGGCGGCCTGTAGCGCGAATTTGGCCGGAATAGAGACTTTGGCCAACGAACGTATCGGCGCTGAGATGTTGAAGCTTTTGGCGGCTGCTGATCCTGCGCCGGCCATGGCCGCTATGGCTCAATCTGGCGTTTTAAGCGCGCTTGTTGTGGGTATGGACGCAAAGACACTACCGATTTTGATTCACTTTGAAACTCAAAACGATGTGAAACCAAACCCCATAAGAAGGCTAGCCATCCTTGGCGGGCAGGAGATCGAACAATCGCTGCGTTTGAGCAAGAGAGATGCAAAGCAATATAATACTTTGCGGAATGAGATCGGCTCAACGAGCGGCGCTGCGGCGCTTGGGTATCGGCTTGGTGCTGGGTCTGCTTTGGATGTGCTGCTTTTGCGCAGCGCAGTTTTTGAAACACCACCGCACCCAGATGCCAAATCTGAGGTTGCTCGAGGTGCGGCACAGGTTTTTAATGTAAGTGCGGCGGATTTAATGCCAAACTTATCTGGGGCCGCACTTGGCAACGCTCTCAGAAAATTAGAACAAGAATGGATTAATTCGGATTTTGTATTGTCGCGACACGCACTTATTGAACGCGTGAAGGATTTTTAATTACAGCCAGTTAATTTGGGAATAAAATGAAACTTGATGAGATGATCGACCCTTTCGCACCAGCGTCTTCACCACCTCCGCGGAAGCTCGGAAAATTCATTAACTGGTGTTTGTCCGGTAGCTATAAACCTCTGGGTATTGGAGCGGGGATTTCCTCCTTGGCGGGGATTACCGAGGTTTCGACCGCGTTATTTTTGGGGATGGTGATTGATGCTGCGCTCGCTGGAGATCCAAGTAGTTTTTTCTCCGGAAATTCCAGCCTTTTATTGATAGCGCTACTCTTCCTAATCGTTTTGCGGCCAATTCTATTGGGGCTATCGGCTCTCATGCAGTCTGTTGTCATCGCTCCCGGGGTTTTTACACAGGTATTGACGCGATTAAACCGCTGGACCTTGGGTCAAACCGTGACCTTTTTTGACAATGATTTCGCCGGTCGAATTTCCCAAAAGCAAATGCAGGCTGCGGGGTCTATCACAGAGGTCGTTGTCGAAACCCTCAACACATTAGTGTTCGCCGCAACCTCTGTGATTGGGGCTGCTGTTGTCATTACCGACGTGGATTACCGGATTACATTGGTATTTGGGCTTTGGCTTGTCATGTATTGGTTGTTTCTCCGACACTTTCTGCCACGCGTCAGGGTGCGTGCGCGCGCCCGCGCCGGCGCGCGCACGGGGGTCACGGGGCAACTTGTTGATACAATTTCAAACATCAAAACCGTTAAATTATTTGCGCATGCTGATCACGAAGATCGTGCCGCGATCCAAGCGATGAAGGAGTTTCGCGCAAAGGCCACGCACTTTGGCTATCTTTCTGCGCAATTTCGTTTTGGACTGATGATCATCGCAGGTATTTTGCCCGTTGTGATGGTTGGCGCCACGCTGTTTTTCTGGACTCAGGGCACCGCGAGCGCGGGTGATATCGCCACCACCGGTTCCTTGGCCATTCGGTTTGCCCAAATGACGGGTTGGGTTTCGTTTACGTTAATGGGCGTGTTTTCCCACGTGGGAGAGATTGAAGACGGGATGAACACGCTGACTGTGCGGCCAGTGTTGGTTGATGCGGATACCGCCACAGAGCTCGCGGTTCCAAGGGGAGAGATTCAATTTGAAGGCGTGACGTTTGCCTATGGCGGTAAAACGGGCGGGATATCCAAGACCAATCTTACCATTCACGCGGGCGAAAAGCTGGGGATTGTCGGGGCTTCGGGGGCAGGGAAATCGACGTTGGTTTCCTTGCTGTTGCGGCTCTATGATCCTGAGAAGGGGCGTGTTTTGATTGACGGGCAGGACCTGTCGAAAGTGACGCAGAAAAGCCTTCGGCGCCAAATTGGTATGGTGACCCAAGAGACAGCGATGTTTAATCGCTCGGCCATGGATAACATTATGTACGGCAAGCCTGATGCCGGCGAGCATGAGGTTGTCGATGCGGCCCAACGGGCAGAAGCGCATGGATTTATTCAGGATCTCGTCGACTATAAAGGGCGGGAAGGCTATGGCGCATTCCTAGGGGAGCGTGGCGTGAAGCTCTCGGGGGGGCAACGTCAGCGCGTGGCCTTGGCGCGAGCCATTTTGAAAGATGCGCCAATTTTGGTTTTAGACGAGGCGACAAGTGCGCTGGATTCTGAGGTTGAGGCGGCCATTCAATCGGCGCTTGAAAACGTCATGGAGGGTAAAACCGTGTTGGCAATTGCCCACCGCCTTTCGACAATTGCAAAGATGGACCGCATAATAGTGCTTGATCAAGGGCGCGTAGTCGAGCAAGGAACCCATTCGGAATTGTTGGAGCAAAATGGGATGTACGCCCAGTTTTGGAATCGACAGTCCGGTGGATTTATCGGCATTGAGGAGACGGCAAGGTGAAATTAACAATCGAACGTTTGGGACACTTGGGCGATGGCATCGCTGCAGGCCCCGTTTTTGTTCCCATGACCTTGCCCGGAGAAGTGGTGGAGGGTGATGTCGTTGATGGCAAGATGCCAACGCCGCGAATCCTCACTCCCTCTACTGACCGCGTGAAGCCGATTTGCAGCCACTACAAGTCCTGTGGCGGGTGTAGTTTAATGCACGCGTCGGATGATTTTGTTGCAAATTGGAAACAGGACGTCGTGAAAACAGCTTTGGAAGGGCAGGGCTTGGAAGCCGAATTTCGGCCCATTCAGACCTCACCTCCAGGATCCAGGCGGCGCGCTGGGCTGGCTGGCAAGCGAACCAAAAATGGCGCAATGATTGGCTTTCATACCAGTGGGACGGGGACAATCATTGAGGTCCCAAATTGCCAACTTTTGGATCCGGCGCTCAAAAAAGTCATACCCGGGTTAACGGAATTAACTGTTGCCGGTGCGTCGCGCAAAGGCGAAATCAGCTTCCTTGTTACCCAGTCTTTGGGCGGTGTTGACGTTGTCGCGAAGGGTGGCAAACCACTGGATGAGGCCGCCCGCGTTGAGTTCGCGCAGATCGCTAACCGTCATGAATTGGCGCGCCTCACGTGGGACGATAACATCGTTTGCGAAATAAATGCACCAATCCAAATGTTTGGAAATGCGCGCGTAAATCCTCCCGGCGGTACGTTCCTTCAGGCGACGAGCGAAGGTGAAAAAGCATTGGTTTCTGCTGTGTTAGAAATTGTTTCTGGCTCCAAGCGCGTGCTTGATCTGTTTTCCGGTTGCGGCACGTTTTCTCTTCCGGTCGCGAAGATAGCTGAAGTTCATGCTGTTGAAGGCGACGCAGAAATGGTCGCTGCCTTGGATCAAGGGTGGCGATTCGCGACAGGGCTAAAGCACGTTACAACCGAAGCGCGCGACCTTTTTCGGCGGCCCCTTTTGCCAGATGAATTTAAGGGTTTTGATGCGGTCGTTATCGACCCTCCTCGAGCCGGTGCAGAGGCTCAGATTGCCGAGGTCGCGGTAAGCGGTGTGAAAGCGATCGCGATGGTTTCATGTAATCCCGTGAGCTTTGCACGCGATGCAGTAGTTCTCAAAAACGCTGGGTACGAGATAGATTGGGTTCAAGTTGTGGATCAATTTCGGTGGTCGCCCCACGTGGAAATTGTTGCAAAATTTTCGAAGCGGCGCGCATAGGAAGGCTTTGCGTTGCGCAAAATTTGTAGTATCAGCAAAGAAAAGAAGAACGAGTAGGCAAAAAAATGCGGGCAGTGATCTTTGCGCTTTTAGGCGTAGTGGTATTGATTTTGGCAGGCTGTTCCAGCGCGGTCCAACCGTATACTGGCCCAGAAGTTACCCGCATTGCGGTCTACAAAGACGCGCGAAAAATGTTCCTTTTGAATAATGGCAAAATCCTCAAGTCTTACAATATCGACTTAGGTTTCGCGCCCATCGGTGACAAAGAGTTTGAGGGCGACGGCAAAACGCCAGAAGGTGCGTACCGCATCGATCGCCGGAATCCCAATAGCGATTTCTATTTGTCGATTGGACTAAGCTATCCGAATGTAAAAGATGTCGCTGAAGCGCGTGCTCAAGGCAAAAGTCCCGGTGGTGATATTTTTATCCATGGCGAGAGTCGCAACAAAAATTTCCGCGGAACCGATTGGACTTGGGGCTGTATCTCGGTCTCTAATCAAGAAATGGTCGAGATTTACCGGATGGTAAAACTCAACACTGTAATCACCGTCGCCCCTTAATTTTCGGCGAATGTATAATTGATTGAGCCGAAACTATTGCGGCCCGTCACCATTGCCCACCATATTTTACCGCTTGGTTCTTGGTACCACGAAAAGCCCATGTCCTTAGCTTCGGGATCCAGAATGACGCGGCGACTGTCGGCGGTGCCCATCCATGCGGACAGTGTTTCTAGCTCGGTTTCATATGTCTCTGAAATATTCTCGCCGGCAAGAATTCCGTTGTATCCCGTGCGCGCAACGCGATCTAGCGGTGACGATCCATCAGAGCCGAAATGCCATGCGCGATTTTGAACCGCCATGTCACGAGCATGTGTCGCAGCCGCCGCGGTCAATTTGGAATCCAGGCTCAGGGGGGCTGCTCCGGAAGATTGGCGCAACAAGTTTACAGAGTCCAAAACGGTAAACTCTACTTCACCTGAACTTGGTACTTTATAAATTGGGGGAAGGGGTTTACCATCTGCTCCAATTCGTACCACATTCGTTGGTTCGCATGCGCCGAGCGCAACAATTGAAACGGCCGCAATGAGCACAGATATTTTCATGACATTTTTCCCAAATTCACATCCACTGTCTTTAGCAACGATTTCCCAAGCAATCAAATGAAGTTAAGCGATTTTTGGCCTGATGACGTTTGTTTGAATTGCGACTGCGACTTTAGCGCCATATTATAGCACCTGAACAGAAAAGTGAGTCGAAGTATGCCTGAACAGAAGAATAAGTTTGTGAACCGTCGCAATTTCATCGGTACTTCGGTCGCACTTGCTGGCAGTTTGGCGTTGCCAGCCTATGCGCAAATCGCTGTTGAACCAGAAATTGACGATACGGTACGGCATAATATATCAAGTTTCCGGTCCCTCGACTGGCGGCCATATTTTTCCGACACGCGCAACGGAGCGATTCTGGTCGACACACAATCGCGGGCTTTGCACTTCTGGTCCGAGGATTTGTCGGTTTATAAATTGTACCCGACATCTGTGCCCCAATCGGACGATCTCACACGTCTTGGGCGTACGTCCATTATCCGCAAAGTTGATGGGCCAAGCTGGTCGCCAACGCCGAATATGTTGAAGCGCAACCCCGAATGGCCTCGTTATATTGGTCCTGGACCTGATAATCCACTCGGAACGCATGCGCTCTATTTGTCGTGGCAGTATTACCGTATTCACGGCACCCAAGACACACGCAAAATTGGCCGGAAATCGTCCAACGGCTGCATTGGGCTCTATAATGAGAATATCGAGACCCTTTTTGGTCTGACCAAGAATGGAACTCAAGTTCTGTTGATTTAAGTTTCTCTTGGTAGGAGTAATGTACGGCATAGAGGCAGAGAGAGTTTTCTCTGCCTCTATTTATTTGGTGACCCAGCCTGCTAGGTTTTCCTTAATGATCGTTGTAAGAGCGGCGATGTGCGATGTATCATCATTCAGGCAGGGAATATAAGTGAAACCTTCACCGCCTGCGTGAACAAAAGCTTCCTTAATTTCCTCATTAATTTCTTCGAGGGTTTCAATACAATCCGCCGAAAACGCGGGTGCAATGACTGCAATGCTTTTGTTTCCCGACTGCGCCTGTCGCGCAACCTCTTCGACTGTCGCTGGCTTAAGCCATTCCTCTGGGCCAAACTTGGATTGAAACGTCGTCATGATTTGGCTTTCGTCCCAACCTAAAGCCTCCCTTAGAAGGCGTGTCGTTTTTTGGCATTGGCAATGGTAGGGATCGCCCTGTGTCAAATAACGTTCGGGCATTCCATGATACGACGCGAGTAAAATGTCGGGTTTCCTGTCCATTATGTCATACGCTTGCCGAATCGAGCCTGCGAGAGCCTCAATGTATTCAGGGTGGTCGAAATAGGCCGGAACGGTGCGGGCCGCAGGTTGCCAAACTTGTTTGGCAAGGGCGGCAAAGAACGCGTCATTTGCGGTTGCGGATGTCGCGCCCGCGTATTGTGGATAGAGTGGGAAGAATAGAATTTTGTCGCATCCGGCGGCGACCATTTCATCCACTTTTGATTGAGTCGACGGATTGCCATATCGCATACAGAAATCGACCATAACGGTGTCGCCAAAAGCCTCAGACAGGCTCTGTTTCAGGGCTTTTGTCTGGTTTTTGGTGATCGTCAGAAGCGGGCTTTCGTTTGCTTCGTGGTTCCAAATACTTTTATACGCCGCGCCCGATGAAAAGGGGCGTTTCGTCAGGATAATGGTTTGAAGCAAAGGCTGCCACTTCCACGCGGGGTAGTCGATCACGCGTTTGTCCGACAGGAACTCCGATAGATAGCGGCGCATAGACCAATAATCGTAATTATCAGGCGTCCCGAGGTTGGCTACTAAAACGCCAATTTTACGGCTCGGCAAGGATGGGTGGTTGGCTGGTTTCATTTACTGGCTCTCCTGTCGCTTGGGCTAGACATGAGGTTTTTAACATGCGTGGTCAATCCGGTGATTTCGTCGCAGGGTTCATGTCTTGCGCGGTATCTCAAATTCTACAGTATTGAGGGCATCCGCAAGGCGCGTCTGAGCAGACCCAGGTCGCAACGGTTTTTGCTGGCTTTCATCGGGTGCCCAACCCGTAAGGAACACGAGTTCAAATGTGGCTCTAATCCTTCCAAAATCCGCAGGAAAGTGCGTGGCGTAGGCCGTGTTTACGGCTTCAAGTTCGCGTCTGGTAATTGGCCGCTTGTGGCGATGCTCAAGGGCGTTTGTTTCTGCCATCTCGCGTAAATCCCGCATGAGATGGAGCGCGTTCCTATAACTCACAGTTTTTGTGACACAATCCGCCACTGGCAACGCAAGGCCCGCGCGTTGTAGCAGGCCGCCCAAGTCACGAATTTCCGCCATGGGCGCAACGCGAGGCGACAGCCCGCCCGTCAATTTCGTCTCAACTTCGGCCCAAACTGAGCGCAACTCGGAAAGTGTTTGCCCGCCAAACATCGCCCCAAGGAACAGCCCATCAGCCCGCAACCCACGGCGACATTGCACCAACTGCCCCACCAGATCGTTCGCCCAATGCAGCCCCATGGCATGAATTACCAAATCATGAGCACCAACCTCCAGCGCTAAAACGTCCTCTTCGGGTACTATTTTTGCGTTTGGGAGTATTTTTTCCCAAATTTGCGGGAATCCCGTCACCAAAGCGGGGTTTGTAAACGATCTGTTAACCTCACTCAGTCTCTCCTCAATCTCATCGGCGGCCACTTGTTGCAAAAACAAGGCGTCCGTTCCTCGGATGCGATTGCGATGCAGGGCGAGAGCTTTGGTGTCGGTAAGTTTTGGGGGTGTGTTGGTCATTTGGCGTCCTTTGCTGTGCGCAATTTAGAAAGGTTTTGATGAAATGCAAAGTCCTGTGCGCCTGTTCTACCCATCTCAATGCATTTCTTGTGGGGATCTTGTCGATTCCGAGGGGGCGCTGTGTGGATCATGTTGGCGAGATACGCATTTCATTACGGGCACAATTTGCGATTGTTGTGGGGTGCCCCTTCTTGGCGACAGTGCACCAGACGAAATTTTGCAGTGTGACGGATGCCGCGATCATCCACATGTTTGGGATCGGGGTCGTGCGGCATTTGTGTATAGAGACACTGGCCGCAAGCTGGTTCTTGGATTGAAGCATGGAGATCGTCAAGAACTTGCCGCACCTGCCTCAAAGTGGATGGCACGGGCGGCAGAGGGTATAGTTGACGAGGATACAATTGTTGTGCCAATTCCCCTACATTGGTCTCGATTTCTGAAGCGGCGATACAATCAGTCGGCGCTTTTGTCGCGCGGGATCGCCACCCAGCTGGGATTGGAGCATTGCCCCGACCTGCTTAAGCGCATGCGCCGAACAGTGAGTTTGGACGGGCTTAGCCCCAAGGAACGCAATGCTACTGTCAGCGGGGCGATTGCTGTAAATCCGAAACGGCAACATTTGATTGATGGACGTCCGATCCTGCTGGTGGACGATGTTTTGACCACAGGGGCAACCTTTGACGCGGCGGCAAGGGCCTGTTTCGCATCACAGGCTTGCGAGGTAAATGTAATAACCCTAGCGCGCGTTGCACAGGATACCTAAGTGTCTGTATAGTTCCGAAAACGAGGGAAATATCATGAAGACCGTCGAGCTATACACTAAAAACACTTGTGGATTTTGTCATGCTGCCAAGCGGCTTTTGTCCAGCAAATCCATTACATTTATCGAATTTGACGTGGCGCGCGATCCGGCAAAACGTCAGGAAATGATTCAACGAGCCAACGGTGGCCGTACGGTGCCGCAAATTTTCGTGGGCGAAACCCATGTCGGAGGTTGTGACGATCTCTTCGCGCTAGAGCAGGGCGGCAAACTTGACGCGCTTTTGGCCAGCTAAATGCGCATCGCCCTTTGCCAGCTAAATTCAAACGATACTCCGGTGAATAATTTGCCGGAGACGGTGGGATTTGTCCGACAAGCAATTGCGCAAGGGGCCGAGTTCATTGCCACACCCGAAGTTACGAATTGTGTTTCAAATTCGCGGGCGCATCAGGTCGCTGTTTTGCAGTTCGAAGAGGATGATATCACCCTTGCCGCGCTCCAACAGGAAGCCAGAAATGCAGGGGTTTGGATTTCCATTGGGTCGCTTGGGATAAAACTTCCCGATGAGACGCGCTTTGCCAATCGCTCGTTTTTGATCAACCCACAGGGTGAAATTGTCGCGCGATATGATAAAATCCACATGTTTGATGTCGAGATTTCACCGACCGAAACCTACAAAGAAAGCGCAGGTTACCGTCCGGGTGATCGGGCCGTCGTTGCCAATACAGATTTTGGCGGGATGGGTCTGACGATTTGCTATGACGTTCGTTTCGCGCATTTGCATCGCGCATTAGCGAAAGCGGGTGCGAAAATCATCCTTCAACCTGCGGCATTTTCGACTGTTTCTGGCGCGGCGCATTGGCATGTTTTGTTGCGCGCGCGGGCCATCGAGACAGGCTGTTTCATCATTGCCGTAGCGCAATGTGGCGATCACCTGCAATCGAATGGCTCCAAGCGTAAAACCTATGGGCATTCGCTCGTGGTTTCGCCATGGGGTGAGGTTCTTGCGGATGCCGGGGACGAGGCTGGCGTTACGATTGTGGATATTGATTTGAGCCAAGTTGATGAGATGAGGCGCAAAATTCCCTCGCTAAACAATGACGTGGCGTTTACAAACCCCACATGAACGACTCTAACAATTCCTTGGCAATATCTCTATTTAGCGAGATTTTCATGGCTGACCAGCTAGCGCGCAGCCGTCTCGCCAAGGCGTTACCCCGTGGGATGGAGCTGTCGCACTTCACTGTCCTCAATCATTTATCGCATGTAAGTGGCGAACGCTCGCCCGCACAATTGGCCAAATCGTTTTCCGTCACGCGCGGCGCGATGTCCAATACTTTGAGGAAGCTAGAAGCCGCAGGACATGTGCATATTCGCCCTGACTGGGATGATGCTCGTCGTAAATTCGTGGCGATCAGCCCATCGGGTAAACGCGCCTGCGAAGCCGCACTTACCGCCATTGCTCCATCGGTCGCCGGATTGGTTGGTGACCTTGGAGTTGAACGAGTGCGCGCCGCTCTTCCGATTCTGCGCGAATTACGCGTCCGGTTGAGCGACGAAAGCTAGACGGGTTTAACGCTTGCGGTCACATAGTTGACCGAGAGGTCTTTGTCCGAAAGCGACCATGTCCACAAAATCGGGTTAAAAACGAAACCCTTGCGATCGACCGGCGATAGGTTCGCGCCTTCGATTAATTTGTAAAGCTCATCTGGTGTGATGAATTTACTAAACTCATGGGTCCCTTTAGGCAGCCAACGCATGATGTGTTCGGCGCCGACAATTGCCATCAGGAAACTTTTCGGATTGCGGTTGATCGTAGAGCAGAGCATCAAACCTCCCGGTTTAAGCAGCGAATGACAGGCTCTGAGAAATCCTTGTGGGTCGGCCACGTGCTCGACAACTTCCATATTGAGGACGACGTCGAATGTTTCGCCAGCGTCGGCTATCGCTTCGGCCGTCGTGTGGCGATAATCTATGGCAAGGCCTTGGGCTTGGGCGTGAACCTGTGCAACGGGGATATTTCCCGCGGCGGCATCCGCACCGACCACAGTCGCGCCAAGGCGCGCCATGGGCTCTGACAAAAGCCCGCCGCCACAGCCGATGTCCAAAATCCGCAAGCCCGCGAAGGGCAGGTCCTGTGTTAAATCCCGATCAAATTCCGCACCGATTTGACGCGTGATGTAATCAAGCCGACAGGGGTTGAGCATATGCAGGGGTTTGAATTTCCCGTTTGGGTCCCACCATTCGGTGGCCATGGCTTCAAATTTGGCGACTTCATTTGGATCGATGGTGTTGGTGGCGGTTTCCATATGTCCCTCCAAGGATTTCATGCGATTTGCCATGGGCAAGGCGGCTCCTGCAACTATATAGTCAATCTATGGACAGAATCTCAGGCCAAAACAGCGCATCCGACTATCTATTTCCGCCGATTGAACCGTTTCATCGGCAAAAGTTGGATGTCGGTGATGGACATGAAATATATGTCGAACAGTGCGGCAACCCTGTTGGGGTGCCTGTTGTGGTTCTGCATGGCGGCCCCGGTGGGGGATGTTCGCCGATGATGCGGCGGTTTTTTGATCCTTCTGTCTATCGGATTATCCTGTTTGATCAGCGCGGTTGTGGCCGGTCGCGCCCGTTTGCCTCGGTTGAAAATAACACGACTTGGGACTTGGTCAGCGACATGGAGAAGATCCGCACCGCGCTGGGTATTTCACGCTGGATCGTATTTGGTGGCAGTTGGGGGGCGACCTTGGCGTTGATTTATGCCCAAACCCACCCTCAGAGCGCTGCTTATCTTGTGTTGCGAGGGGTTTATCTCTCAACGCAGCGCGAACTTGATTGGTTTTATGGAGGCGGTGCTGCGCGTTTTTACCCCGAAGCTTGGGACGCCTTTGAGCGGATTATCCCCCAAGAAGAGCGTGGCGATATGATCGCAGCCTACCATCGACGACTCTTTGGCGACGATATGGCGGTTCAAACGAAATACGCTCAAGAATGGGCTGCTTGGGAAAATTCACTCGCGACAATCCGCTCTAACGGGACTTCTGGTGGCGCACCCGGAGAGTATGCGCGCGCTTTTGCGCGGCTCGAGAACCATTATTTCATGAACAAAGGGTTCCTTGAAATTGACGGGCAAATTGAGCGTGATTTGTCGAAAATCGATCATATTGGTGTTTCAATCGTTCAAGGGCGACAGGATATGGTTTGCCCCCCAGAGGCGGCACAACGTATCGCCGCGCGGTTGCCCAAGTGCGAATTGACCATGGTTGCGATGGCTGGACACGCGATGTCAGAGCCAGAGATTACGCGGGCTTTAACTCGGGTTATGCATGGTTTGGGACCACAAAAAGCAATGCTTGGCCTCTAGGCAGATCTCTATCTTGAACTTCTTACTAAGCAGCTTATTTATAACGAGTATTTATTATATTTTGGAGCTATCACATGGCCGCAGGCGCAGGTTTTTGGAATATCATGGCGAAAAACTATGCCAAGTCCCCGATTTCGGACGAAGCGTCCTATCAAAAAAAGCTTGAAAAAACGCGCGCATGTTTCCGCGCTGGCATGGATGTCTTGGAAATCGGGTGCGGGACAGGGTCGACCGCTCTTTTGCACGCGCCACTTGTGAAGACATATGAAGGTGTGGATTTTTCCAAAAACATGGTGGCGATTGCCAAGGGAAAACTCAAAGGGTCTGGATTGAAAAACCTCACCTTTACGTGCGAGCCGATTGATTCGATTTCGCGCCAACCCAATTCAGTTGACATGGTTTTGGCAATGAATATTTTGCATCTTTTGCCTAACCATAAAGAGGTGATTGGCCACGTTTATGATTTGCTCAAGCCCGGTGGAATGATTGTGTCGAGTTCGGCGAGTCTAAAGAATATGAACCGCGTCATGAAGCCAGTGATGCAAGCGGGTATGCTTATTGGGCTCCTACCGCCCCTTCAGTTCTTTGACACCGCGTACCTTAAAAAAATGCACGAAGAGGCTGGGTTTGAGGTTGTTGAGTTGTGGGAGCCGAAAAAAGGCGTGGTTTTTATCATAGCGCAAAAACCGGCTTAATTCGCTTGAAAGTTGAGTTCTGCAAGGAAGGCCTTGCAGACTCAGATAAACCTGCGTATATGGCTCTCAACAGCGGCGCGTTAAGTTCCAAACTTGATGCCCACCGAACTTCACAACGGGCCGCGCAGCCCGTTTTTTTGTGTCTAACATCAAGGAGCCAAATTGTCTGATCTCGTTGCAAGTTCCGCGATTGATCGCCGTCTCGCCGGCATGATTCAACCCGTCATCGAAGACTTGGGGTATGAATTGGTGCGCGTACGGTTGATGGGTGGCGACGAAAAAACGCTGCAAATTATGGCTCAAAAGGCAGACGGCAGCATGGAAGTGGACGATTGCGCCAAAGTTTCGACCGAGGTTTCGGCGACTTTGGACGTGGAAGACCCGATTGATGGCGTTTACGCGCTTGAAGTTTCCAGCCCCGGTATTGATCGTCCTTTGACACGTTTGAAAGATTTCGACCTTTGGAACGGCTATGAGGCCAAGCTTGAATTGACCGATGCCATTGATGGCCGTCGTCGCTTTAAGGGTATTCTGGCCGGTACGGCAGATGGCGAGGTTTTGATCACCGTCACTGAAGGCACAATTGGCCTGAAGTTTGAGTGGTTGGCTGATGCCAAGCTTATTCTGACGGATGAGTTGATTACGGAAATGCTCAAGCAGCGTAAAGCTGCGGGCATCGTGAACGAAAACGATTTTGACGAGATTGAAACTGAAACTGACGTTTCCGAGGAGCAGTAGACATGGCAATTACTTCAGCCAACCAGCTAGAGCTTTTGCAAACCGCCGATGCGGTTGCACGCGAAAAGATGATCGATCCTGAACTGGTTGTTCAGGCGCTTGAAGAATCTTTGGCTCGTGCGGCGAAATCTCGTTATGGCGCCGAAATGGACATTCGTGTTCACATCGATCGTAAAACAGGCCGGTCCAAGTTTACCCGTGTTCGCACAGTTGTTGCCGACGATATGGTGGAAAACCACCAAGCCGAAGTGACCGTTGCGCAAGCACGTGAATTTCTAGAAGCGCCAGAAATTGGCAACGAAATTATCGACGAAGTGCCCCCCGTAGAAATGGGCCGCATCGCGGCGCAATCCGCCAAGCAAGTGATCCTGCAAAAGGTTCGCGAAGCCGAGCGTGATCGTCAGTTCGAAGAATTCAAAGACCGTGCTGGTACCATCATCAATGGTGTTGTTAAGCGCGAAGAATACGGCAACGTCATCGTGGATGTGGGTGCTGGCGAAGGCATTTTGCGTCGCAACGAGAAAATCGGCCGCGAGAGCTATCGCCCGAACGACCGTATTCGTTGCTACATCAAGGATGTGCGTCGCGAAGTGCGTGGGCCTCAGATTTTCCTCAGCCGGACAGACCCCCAATTCATGGCGGAACTGTTCAAAATGGAAGTTCCAGAGATTTACGACGGTATCATTGAAATCAAAGCCGTTGCGCGTGACCCAGGTTCGCGTGCGAAAATCGCTGTGATCTCGCATGATAACTCCATCGACCCTGTTGGGGCCTGTGTGGGTATGCGCGGTAGCCGTGTTCAGGCTGTTGTAAACGAGCTTCAGGGCGAGAAAATCGACATCATTCCTTGGAATGAAGACGCGCCAACTTTCCTTGTGAATGCGTTGCAGCCAGCCGAAGTTACCAAGGTTGTTCTCGACGAAGAAGCCGAGCGCATTGAGGTTGTTGTGCCTGATGAGCAGCTTTCCTTGGCGATTGGGCGTCGTGGTCAAAATGTGCGTCTTGCGAGCCAACTTACCGGCTTGGACATCGACATTCTAACGGAAACCGAAGAATCCGAACGCCGTCAGAAAGAATTTGCAGCGCGCACCGGTCTCTTTATGGAAGCGCTTGATCTGGACGAATTCTTTGCCCAGCTCTTGGTGTCTGAAGGCTTTACGAACCTCGAAGAGGTTGCCTATGTGGACGTCAGCGAGTTGACCGTGATCGAAGGCATCGACGAAGATACGTCGAGCGAACTTCAAGCGCGGGCACGGGATTATCTCGAAGCGGCCAGCAAAAAAGCGCTCGATACGGCACGTGAGTTGGGTGTTGAGGAATCGCTTATTGAATTTGACGGTTTGACACCCCAAATGATCCTTGCGCTTGCGCAGGACGGTGTCAAAACCCTCGAAGACTTCGCAACTTGTGCGGATTGGGAACTGGCCGGTGGCTGGACGACCGAGAACGGCGAGCGTAAGAAAGACGAAGGTGTTCTTGAACCTTTCGACATGTCGCTCGAAGAAGCACAAAAGCTTGTAATGACGGCTCGGATTACATTGGGTTGGGTTGATCCTGCTGATCTCGCTACTGAAGAAGGCGAAGATGATGCGGATGATTCAGAAGAGGAGGCCGAGGCTTAAGGGCTTCGGATTTCGCAAATGGCGCGCGGCGGTCGAAAAAACGAACGGGAAAACCCCGAACGGCGATGTATCGCAACAGGTGAGGTTCAGCCCAAGGGCGGGATGATCCGCTTTGTTGTGGGCCCGGAAAACAAGATCTATGCGGATATTTCGGGTAAATTGCCCGGCCGTGGAATCTGGGTTCTTTCTGACCGCAAGGCGTTGGCATTGGCAATGAAAAAAGGGCTTTTTGCCCGTGCCGCCAAACAGGCGGTCGTGGTGCCAGAAACTCTAGTAGAAGACATCGAAGCGGCACTTGTGCGGCGGCTGGTGGATCACATCTCGCTGGCACGCAAGGCTGGCCGGGCTGTGACAGGATATGAAAAAGTTAAAGGCTGGCTTGAGACCGAAAGAGCTTCGGTTTTGATTCAGGCTTCAGACGGGTCAGAGCGCGGAAAATCCAAGCTCCGCCCCCCGCACGATCGCGATCTCTATATTGATATGCTTACGGCACATGAATTGGGAATGGCCTTTGGACGGGAAATTGTGATACATGGCGCGCTTGCGACTGGTGGACTCACCAAAAGTGCGGTAGAGGAAGCCAAACGCCTTAGAGGCGTGCGCGCAAATGGCGGTGGAATATCCACCGAGAAGGGTACGAAGACCACATGAGCGATAGTGACGGCAAAAAAACACTGGGTCTGCGCACTGGCGCAGGACGTCCTGGAAACGTAAAGCAGAGCTTTAGCCACGGACGCACCAAAAACGTTGTTGTGGAAACGAAACGCAAACGCGTTGTCGTGCCAAAACCTGGTGCAGGTAAAGCAAATGTAAGCAGCGCGTCTGTAGGGGATCCTTCACGGCGTCCCGCAGGCATCTCTGATGTCGAAATGGACCGTCGTCTTGCGGCGTTGAAACTCGCGAAAGCCCGCGAAGTTGAAGACGCAGCGAAACGCGAAGCCGACGAACTGGCTCGCGCTGAAGAGCGCGCCAAACGTCGTGCGGATATCGACGCCAAAGAAGCTGAAGAGCGGGAACGCGAAGAGCGGATCAAAGAAAAAGCAGCTGAAGAGGACCGCATCAAGAAAGAAGCGGAAATCGCGAAAGAGCGTGCTGAAAGCGCTGCGCAAGCGGCTAAGCCTACGCCACGTGCGGCGGCAACTCCCGCGGGAGAAGCTACGGACACGACGAACACCCATCGTGGGGCTCCGGCGCGTCCATTCTCTGCACCGCGCAAGACGGATCGCGATAACCGCGCCGACAAGCCAGCAGCGAAGGCCGCTGAAGACAAACGTCGCTCGGGCAAACTGACGCTAAATCAAGCGCTTCGTGGTGGTGACAATCGTCATCGCTCCATGGCATCGATGAAGCGCAAGCAAGAGCGCGCGCGTCAAAAAGCAATGGGCGGTCAAGTCGAGCGCGAGAAAATTGTGCGCGATGTTAAAGTTCCTGAGGCAATCGTTGTTTCCGAACTGGCGAACCGTATGGCCGAACGCGTCGGCGAAGTTGTGAAATCGCTTATGAAAATGGGCATGATGGTAACGCAAAATCAAACCATTGATGCGGATACAGCCGAGTTGATCATCGAAGAGTTTGGCCACAAAATCGTGCGCGTGTCTGCATCTGACGTGGAAGACGTCATCGCGGCAGTTGTGGATGATGAGGCCGATCTGGTTGCGCGCCCTCCAGTCATTACGGTTATGGGTCACGTTGACCACGGTAAGACGTCGCTTCTTGACGCGATCCGGAAGTCTAAAGTTGTGGCTGGTGAAGCTGGTGGGATTACCCAACATATTGGGGCTTATCAGGTTACGGCCGAAGACGGCTCGTTGATGAGTTTCCTCGACACGCCTGGTCACGCGGCCTTTACATCCATGCGTTCGCGCGGTGCACAAGTGACGGATATCGTTATCCTTGTGGTCGCAGCTGACGATGCTGTTATGCCACAAACAATCGAAGCCATTCATCACGCGAAAGCGGCGGGTGTGCCGATGATTGTTGCCATCAACAAAATCGACCGTCCGGATGCAGATCCAGACAAAGTGCGTGTCGCTTTGCTGCAACACGAAGTTATCGTCGAGAAAATGTCTGGTGACGTACAAGACGTTGAGGTTTCGGCCATCAATGGAACGGGCCTTGATGATTTGCTTGAGGCGATTTCGCTGCAAGCGGAAATTCTTGACCTCAAAGCCAACCCAAAACGCTCGGCGACTGGTGCGGTTATTGAGGCTCAGCTTGACGTTGGACGTGGTCCAGTTGCGACGGTTCTGGTTCAAAACGGAACTTTGCGTCAGGGTGATATCTTTGTTGTTGGTGAACAATGGGGTCGCGTACGCGCCCTTATGGATGACAAAGGCGATCGTATCAAAGAAGCTGGACCTTCGGTTCCTGTCGAGGTTCTTGGCCTCAACGGAACACCAGAGGCTGGCGATGTTTTGAATGTTGTTGAGACTGAAGCTCAGGCGCGTGAAATCGCAGATTACCGTGCCCATGCCGCTAAAGAGCAGCGCGCCGCCGTTGGTGCCGCGACAACTCTTGAGCAACTTATGGCGAAGGCAAAAGACGACAAGAGCGTTTCCGAGCTTCCGATCTTGGTGAAAACCGATGTTCAGGGTTCGGCAGAGGCAATCGTTCAAGCCATGGAAAAAATCGGCAACGATGAAGTTCGGGTTCGTGTTCTGCACTCTGGTGTTGGCGCGATCACGGAATCAGATATCGGTTTGGCTGAAGCTTCCGGCGCACCGGTTATTGGCTTTAACGTGCGTGCAAACGCATCGGCTCGCAATTCTGCGAACCAAAAGGGCGTCGAGATCCGGTACTATTCGGTAATCTACGATCTTGTGGACGATGTTAAAGCTGCTGCCTCTGGTCTTCTTTCTGCGGAAATTCGCGAAAAGTTTATTGGGTATGCGTCGATCAAAGAGGTCTTCAAGGTTACTGGCATTGGCCGCGTTGCGGGTTGTATCGTTACCGAAGGCGTCGCACGCCGCTCCGCAGGCGTTCGCTTGCTGCGCGACAACATTGTGATCCACGAAGGTACGCTGAAAACGCTGAAACGTTTCAAGGACGAAGTCAAAGAAGTTACTTCGGGCCAAGAATGCGGTATGGCATTTGAAGCTTACGAAGACATTCGTCCTGACGATGTTATCGAGATCTTTGAGCGCGAAACAGTTGAACGCAACCTCGCCTAGTGCTTGTTGTAACCAAAACTTAAGGGCCGATCATTGAGTTGATCGGCCCTTTTTTATGTCTGGATGTGTCTGCGTGGAAAGGCGCTAAAGCCAGTCGCGCAATATAGGGATCAACGGAATGTCCGCAGGTGGCATCGGGTAGCTTCTTAAGTCCGCTGCCTTAACCCATTTGAGCGTTTGCCCTTCTTGAGGGCGCGGCGTTCCCTGCCATTTGCGGCACGCGAAAAGCGGCATCAAAAGGTGGAATTTTTCATAGGCGTGGCTGGCAAAGGTAAGGGGGGCAAGGCAGCTTTGCCAAGTTTCAATCCCAAGCTCCTCAGACAGTTCCCGAATGAGAGCCACCTCAGGCGTTTCGCCTGCTTCGACTTTTCCGCCTGGGAATTCCCACAGCCCCGCCATGGATTTCCCTTCGGGGCGTTGTGCCAGAAGGACCCGACTGTCTCGGTCAATCAAGGCGACCGCCGAGACGAGAAGCACACTCAAGACCGATAATCCGCGTTGATTTCGATATAGCGGTGGGTGAGGTCACAGGTCCAAACGGTGGCCACACCCGATCCGATGCCCATATCAACCGCGAGGACGAGGGAATCGCCCTTCATATAGGTCGCACCTTCTTCCTCGGTGTAGCTCGGGGAAACCCAGCCCTTTTCCGCAACCAATATATCGCCAAACGAGATCGACAACAGATCACGATCTGCAGCGGCGCCAGATTTCCCGACAGCCATAACAACACGACCCCAATTGGGATCTTCGCCTGCAATCGCGGTTTTCACCAATGGGGAGTTTGCGATCGCCATGGCCACGAGATGGGCGTCGGAATCGCTCATGGCACCCGTTACCGCAACTTCGACGAATTTCGTAGCACCCTCACCATCGCGCACAACTTGATGCGCCAAATCGAGCATCACACCGTGGAGGGCCGCTTCAAAGGCAGCTTCGTCGGTAACTTCGGGGCCTTTGCCCGTCGCCGCCAAAAGCAATGTGTCACTTGTGGAGGTGTCGCTGTCGACCGTGATACAGTTGAAGGTTTTGTCCGTCAGGCGGCTGAGGATTTTCTGAAGTCGTGGTTGGGCGATTTTGGCGTCGGTGAAAATATAGACCAACATTGTCGCCATATCGGGCGCGATCATGCCAGACCCTTTGGCAAATCCGCTGATGGTGATGCCGTCGACGGTGGCAAAGGCGCCCTTGGGAAAGGTGTCAGTCGTCATGATGGCACGCGCCGCGCGACTGGCTTCGTTTGGGGATAGGCCTGCCTTGAGTTCAGCGAGTTTGTTGGTGATACGAGCTGGATCCAATGGTTCGCCGATCACGCCTGTAGAGGACATGAAAACACGGTTCTGAGGCACGTTGCAAATCTGTGAAACAGATGCGGTAACGGCATCCACAGTGGCAATACCGCGACCGCCTGTGAAGGCATTGGAGTTGCCAGAGTTCACGACAAACGCCGCCTCTTCGCCGCTGTCTGCGCCGAGCTTGGCCTCGCAATCAAGAACAGGTGCGGAGCGGGTTGCGGAACGTGTGAACACGCCCGCAACCGCCGTGCCCGCGCAGAGGTGAGCAAGCATCACATCGTCGCGGCCTTGATATCGTACACCCGCGGCAATGGCGGCAAAGGTTACACCTTCAATAACCGGAAGATCTGGAAAACCGCCCTTGGGCGCGAGTGGAGAGAGTGTCATAGGTTACTTTCCGACGATTTCTGGGTCTTGGAGAACAGTTGGGTCAATGACCACTTCGGTGCGTGTAATTTCGGCGTTACCTTCGAGGGCTTCGACGGCTTCTGCAAGGGCGCGTTGTTGCAACTCGGCTTCAAGTTCTTCGCGAACGTCCTCAAAAGTTGGGGCGTCTTGTACGCGGCTTTCGATGCGATGAATGACGTGCCAGCCGAATTCGCTCTCAACGGGTGCGGAATAAGTGCCGTCTTCAAGCGCAATTACCGCTTCTTCAAATGCTGGAACCATCGCCCCTTTCGAGAACCATCCAAGGTTGCCGCCATTCGGGCCAGATGGTCCCGTTGATTTCTCGCGTGCGAGTTCGGCAAAATCACTTCCGGCGTCAAGCAGTTGGACAACGAGATCAGCTTCCTCTTTCTTCTCCAAAAGAATATGGGCCGCATTAAACTCCATCTCGGGTTCGCCGCCGATATATGTCTCGTTGAAAAGCGCCTCAAGTTTTTCTTGCGTGACGGCCGTTGCAAGAACGGCGTCAACAGCGGATCCCGCCATATAGGACCGTGTTTGATTGTCCATCGCAGTTTGGTCGCGAAGGGAAACATTGCCTTTAACGGATTGTGCGAGGATGTTTTGTTGGATCAAGTTTTCCAAGATCCCCTCAAAAAGAACGCCGTCTTCAAGGGTGAGGTATTGCTGTGGCAGCGTTTCACGGGCGATAATCATATGGCCGATTGTAATATCCATGCCATTCACTGTGGCCACAACCGTTCCCCATTCGGGTTTTGGAGGTGTGTCTTGGGCAACTGCGACGCTCGTGGTCGCCAGAAGTACTGCAAAGATACCGATTTTAGTGTGTTTTAACATCAATTCACCCTTAGATTTGTCCATTAGGCCCCCTAACATTGACAGTGTCCGGTTGGACCCTTACATCGCCAAAGTGCCTTGTCGTTTCGTGCCAGTCATTTGGCCCTTGATAAGCCCGCTTTTAAGGCGGATCAAGGCAAGGTTCAAACGAACCAACCAATAGAAGTGTTCAAGCGGAGAATTTATGCTGGGTATCGGAAAAATCACCAAAAAAGTCTTTGGTTCACCGAATGATCGTCTGGTCAAATCGACCCGCCCGCTTGTGCAAAAGATCAATGATCTTGAGCCTGAATTTGAAGCCCTGACCGACGAAGGCATCAAAGAGAAAACACTGGAACTGTCCGAGCGCGCTCAAAAGGGCGAAAAGCTCGATGACCTTCTCCCCGAAGCCTTTGCCAATGTGCGGGAAGCCGCGCGACGCGCGTTGGGTTTGCGGGCTTTTGATACCCAGTTGATGGCCGGTATTTTTCTACATCGCGGCAATATCGCTGAGATGAAAACGGGCGAGGGGAAAACCCTCATGGCGACCTTCGCGGCCTACTTGAACGCCTTGACGCGGGAGGGTGTTCACATTGTGACGGTGAATGACTACCTCGCCAAACGCGACGCCGAGTGGATGAGCCAAGTTTACAGTGCTTTGGGTATGACAACGGGTGTGGTCTATCCACAGCAGCAGGATGAAGAGAAAAAAGCCGCGTATAAATGCGACATTACCTATGCCACGAACAATGAACTGGCGTTTGACTATCTTCGCGACAACATGCGGTCCGAATTGGGCCAATTGGCACAGCGCGGCCACCATTATGCGATTGTGGATGAGGTCGACTCCATTTTGATCGACGAAGCACGGACACCGTTGATTATTTCCGGACCTGCCCAAGATCGCAGCGAGTTGTACATTTCCATCGACAAGCTGATCCCAAGCTTGACCGAAGAGCATTTCACGCACGACGAGAAAACCAAAAACGTTACTTTCTCTGAAGACGGTAACGATTTCCTCGAAGCCTTGTTGCATGAGCACGGTATCTTGCCCGCCGAGCAATCGCTCTATGATCCGGAAAGCACGACCGTGGTGCACCACGTCAACCAAGGCCTCAAAGCTCACAAGCTTTTTACCCGCGATAAAGACTATATCATGCGCGATGGCGAAGTGATGTTGATCGACGAGTTTACCGGTCGGATGATGGCGGGGCGTCGTTTGTCTGACGGCTTGCATCAAGCGATTGAGGCCAAAGAGGGCGTCGATATCAAGCCCGAAAACGTCACCCATGCTTCGGTGACGTTCCAGAATTATTTCCGCTTGTATGGCAAACTCGCCGGCATGACGGGAACCGCGCTTACTGAGGCGGCTGAGTTCGCCGAAATTTATAATCTCGGCGTTGTTGAAGTGCCAACAAACCGCCCGATTGTTCGGATTGACGAGCATGACCAAGTGTTCCGGACCGCAAAAGAGAAATTCGCAGGCGTTGTCATCGCTATTGAAGAAGCGCACGCAAAGGGTCAGCCGATCCTTGTGGGGACAACTTCGATCGAGAAGTCGGAATTCCTCTCGGGTCTACTCAAAGAAGCGGGCGTTACACACAACGTTTTGAATGCACGCCAGCACGAAAAAGAGGCGCAGATTGTTGCCGATGCAGGCCGTTTTGGCGCGGTGACGATTGCGACGAATATGGCGGGGCGTGGTACCGATATTCAGCTTGGCGGCAACGCCGACCTACGGCTGGAGCAGGCGCTTGACGCCGACTCAAACACAGATAAAGAGGCGCTTCTAGCCGAGATTGCAGCAGAGAAAGAAAAAGTCAAAGAGGCTGGTGGTCTGTTTGTGTTGGCAACTGAACGCCACGAAAGTCGCCGGATTGATAACCAGTTGCGTGGCCGTTCAGGTCGCCAAGGCGATCCAGGCCGCTCGTCGTTCTTCTTATCTCTCGAAGATGATTTGATGCGGATTTTTGGTTCAGAACGTTTGGACAAAGTTTTGTCGAGCCTCGGGATGAAAGAGGGCGAAGCCATTGTGCACCCCTGGGTCAATAAATCCCTCGAAAAAGCACAAGCCAAAGTCGAAGGCCGTAACTTTGACCAACGGAAACAACTTCTGAAATTTGACGACGTGATGAACGACCAGCGCAAAGCGATCTTCTTTCAGCGCCGTGAAATTATGGAATCTCAAGACCTCTCTGAAATCGTGCAGGACATGCGCCATCAGGTCATTGATGATCTGGTCGACATTCACATGCCAGCGAAATCCTATGCCGAACAGTGGGATACAGAGGGCCTCTATGCTGAGATCCTTAAGAAAATCGGGGTGGATGCTCCGGTGATCGAATGGGCCCGCGAAGAAGGTGTAGATGATTCCGATGTGCGGGAACGTTTGTGTGATGCTGCCGACAAATTTATGGCCGCCAAGGCTGCGGATTTTGGCCCAGAAGAAATGCGCGGGATCGAAAAGCAGATTTTGCTGCGGACAATCGACGGGAAGTGGCGCGAACATCTCCTGACTTTGGAACACCTTCGTTCGGTCGTTGGGTTTCGTGGGTATGCGCAACGGGATCCATTGAACGAGTACAAAACTGAAAGCTTCCAACTGTTCGAGATTTTGCTCGACACCTTGCGCGAAGAAGTCAGTGAGCAACTCGCACGATTGCCCTCGCGCGAAGAAATCGAGACCATGCAGCGCGCACAACTGGAGCAATACAAAGCCCAGCAGCAAGCGGCTGTGGCAGCGCAACAGGCCGCATTGCCGAAAGCGACCACTGAGGGGTTTGACGAAAACAATCCAGAAACGTGGGGCGACCCCGCGCGCAATGATCTCTGTCCTTGTGGTTCTGGTGAGAAATTCAAACATTGCCACGGTAAAATCTAAGAAGCGCGTCGCTCAAGTCTTGGGCGGCGCAATCTCCAGTCATGGCTCTCAATCCCTGTCGCAATCTGAGAATGGCCCAAAGTGCGCCCAAATTCGGCCTCATTTTGGGTTGAATGATAGGAGTCGAGTAAATCGATTGGAGGAAGCCATGCGTTTGAAGGGAAATTTCGTTTACGTGCTTGCGAGCTTTGCCGCAGCGTTTTCCATTGGCTATGCGCTTCAGAACAGTGAGGGCAACAATGCGATTTTTGCACCCTCCGACTCCGATCAAGTGAGCACAGGCGCTGGTGTTTCGTTGGTGGATCCAAAAACGGTCCAACACACGTCTGCCCCTGCAAACGACCCTCACGGGTTGCCTTTTGCTCCCGAGGCGACCATGGCGCATCTTCTATTGAAAAGTTATACGTCGAATGTATCGGCACGGATGCTCGATACCCTCGGCCCCAACCCAGTTAAAAAAGCGCCGACATACAGCGCCTATGGCGTGCCTTGCTCCACCAAGCTCGAAGCTCTAGCGGGCCCGGCGGCAATGATCACAGTGAAGCTTTCGGCGAGCTGTGCGCCAAGCGAAACGTTTGTGCTTCGCCAAGGGGAACTTGCGGTAACGGGGGTAACCACTACGGTCGGTTTGGCCGAGCTTTCACATCCAGCGATGTCAAAAGACCCCACTATTTCTGTCACGTTCGCGGGTGGTCAAAGTGCGGTAACGACCTTGCACGTGAGTGATTTTGACGATTTTGAGCGGGTTGCATTACAGTGGAAGGGCCGCACGGGCTTAGAAATACATGCGCTGGAGTTTGGCGCCGACTATGGCCAAGCAGGACATGTTTGGAAGAATTCTTCTCGAAAAGTTGCTTATGCTACCGGAGCGCTTGGTGGTTTCATGACGCAAATTGGCGAAGGGGATAGTCCCGATTCAATGCACGCAGAAGTATATAGTTTCCCGTCTGGGGCTATTCGCCGTGACGGTGCTGTCCGTCTTTCTGTCGAAGCGGAAATCACTTCCTTTAACTGTGGCCGCGAGATTTTGGCCAAAGTAATGCAACCAAAATCGACAACGGGTGTAGAAGTGGTTGATTTAGGGCTGACAATGCCGGATTGTGACGCCATTGGCGACTTTTTGGTGTTGAATAATCTGCTTCGGGACCTAAAAATCGCTCTGAACTAAATTTTATTTCGGGCATGCGTATGAACATCCTTCGTGCGGCGGTTTGCGCCGCACTTTTCGTATTTACGCCCCTGTTGGCGCACTCCCAAGATGTGACTTTGTCATCTCTTGATGGCGGCGTTACTTTATCTGGGGCTCTGGTCAGTTATGACGGTGAATTCTATCGCGTCGACACTGAATATGGTGTCCTGACCCTCGATGGATCGGGCGTTTACTGTTCGGGGCCCGCCTGTCCGAACCTCGAAGGGTATGTTGCGGAACTTTCCATCGCAGGAGCGCAGGGAGTGGCTGGAATACTGCTCCCGTCTCTTTTTGAACGGTTTGCGCAAAAGCACGGGTATGATGCGGCGCGTGAAGTTACCTCGGACACCGATTTCACGATTGTTCTGGCCCAAAAAGATGGCGGAACGGCGGTCGCTCGTATTCAGTTTGATCTAGGAACTTCCGATTACGGGATGGAGCAATTCCTCGCAGAGGACGCCGATCTTGCGGTTTCCCTTCGGGAGGCTACCGCCGCCGAGCAATCAAAGGCCATTGAAACGGGCCTCGGGAATCTCAATCTTGCGAAAAATGCAAGAATTCTCGGGCTTGATGGCGTCATTCCGATCATCGCAAAAAATAATCCAGTTGCCGCCATTTCTCTTGGTCAACTTTCCAAAGTTTTGTCAGGAGAGATTTCAAATTGGCAAGAATTGGGGGGAATCGACGTTCCCATTGAGCTTCATCTAAGGGACGCTGGCGCAGGTTTGCTCCAAAAAATCTCCAGCGAGATGTTGACGCTAGATCAGCAATTCGCACCGTCCGCACAGCGCCACACCCGCGACGAAGCACTGAGCGACGCCGTTTCTCGCAGCCCCTTTGCGCTGGGTTTGACCGGCCTTTCAAGTTTGGGAAATAGCGTACCTATGTCGCTTTTGGGAGGCTGCGGGTTTCCGTTTCAGGCGACACATGAAGCTGTAAAAACGGAAGACTATCCCCTTACAGCCCCGTTATTCCTTTATGTCCCCAATCGTCGCTTCCCGAAAGTCATCCGCGAGTTTTTTGCATTTTTGTCTACACCAGAAGCCGCCCAAATTGTGGCCGATGATGGTTTTGTGAACCAAACCCCGTTGGAGATACCGATGAATTCACAGGGGGAGCGACTTGCGAATGCAATCCTGCAGGCAGGCAATGAAACCTCGCTTTCCGATCTCCAAGAAATGGTTGCTGAGTTGCGAGACGGACAGCGGGTGACAACAACCTTTCGGTTTGAGCCGGGCTCCTCGCGTCTGGATGCACAGTCACGTGCGAATGTTGAACGCTTGGCCGAGGTCCTTGAGGCGGGCATCTTTGGCGACCGTTCCGTGACATTTGTTGGATTTAGCGATGGTGACGGAGGAGCGGCGGCAAACCGGAAAATCGCGCTTCGCCGTGCACAGGTCGTGGAGACGGCAGTGCTGCGGGAAGCGACTTTGTTTGATCCCAATCGCATGGGCGTCACGTCCAAAGGGTTTGGCGAGGCGATGCCCATGGCCTGTGATGAAACGGAATGGGGCAGCAGGGTCAACCGGCGTGTTGAGACTTGGCTTGGGCCCCTCCGCCCGCCAGAGCAACCTGAACCTCCCTTGGAAGCATCCGAAAATTCTGCTGCTACAGATAGCCCTCAGCCCGAAAACTGAGTTCACGGGATTTTCCCACGATAAGGTGGTCGTGCAATGTGAGCCCCAAAGCCAGCGCCGCGTCATTGATTTGCGCTGTGACTGTGATGTCCGCTTGTGATGGGGTGGGATCACCCGACGGGTGGTTGTGAACCAGAATGATCGCCGAGGCGTTGAGTTCAAGCGCTCGCTTTACGACTTCGCGTGGGTAAACTGGCACATGATCCACGGTTCCGCGCGCCTGCTCCTCGTCAGCAATCAGAACGTTCTTGCGATCAAGAAACAAAATGCGGAATTGCTCGGTCTCGCGGTGGGCCATTGTCGTGTGGCAATAGTCCACAATGGCGTCCCATCCCGATATCACATGTTGCTGCATGATACGGCTGCGCGCGAGGCGCTGTGCGGCAGCTTCAATGATTTTAAGCTCACAAATGACGGACTCTCCAACGCCTCGGATTGGTAAAAGCCGCTCTCTTGGTGCTGAAATCACACGATTAAAGTCGCCAAACGTCTCGAGCAGAAGACGGGCAAGCGGCTTTACATCTTGTCGGGGAATGGCGCGGAACAGGACAAGTTCGAGCATTTCGTAATCGGGGAGGGCAGTGGCCCCGCCAAGGAGGAACCGTTCCCGCAAGCGTTTCCGATGGTCGCGAATATAGCTTGGCTGTTTTTCTTGAGAGTTTTCTTGCCGATGACTGGGCTTTCTACCCTGCGCTTGCGAGTTCCTCGGCTGGCGCACCTCATCCACATCCATATCGAACATGGGCAGGGGTCTTTCGGAAAAGAATCGTTTCAAGTTCATAGGTCTAACTTGAAACGATTCTCTAAAAATTTAGTTAATTTGAGTTAACTCTTCATACCGTCCCAGAAGGTTTTCACTTTGGAGAAAAAGCTACTCTCTTCGGGGCTATTATCGGCCTCAATGCCACCGAATTCCCGAAGGAGTTCTTTTTGGCGACTTGTGAGGTTTACCGGCGTTTCAACGGCCAACTCGATAAACATATCGCCGGTTGGCCCACCGCGAAGTGCGGGCATACCCTTGCCGCGAAGACGCATTTGGCGACCAGATTGGCTTCCCGACGGGATCTTAACCCGACTGCGTCCGCCGTCAATTGTTGGTACCTCAATGTCACCACCAAGCGACGCAGAAACCATACTTACCGGAATGCGACACTGAAGGTTTACCCCATCGCGTTCAAAAATCGTATGATTTTCAACTTCGATAAAGATATAGAGGTCGCCATCTGGCCCGCCGCGCAAACCGGCTTCACCTTCGCCAGAAAGGCGGATGCGATTACCAGTTTCGACGCCTGCTGGGATATTCACAGACAAGGAACGGTTCTTTTCTGTCCGTCCAGCCCCACTACATTCCGTGCAGGGGTTTTTGATCAATTGACCGGTACCCGAGCACGTTGGGCAGGTGCGTTCGACGGTGAAAAACCCTTGTTGGGCGCGGACTTTACCCATGCCAGAGCAGGTCGGGCACGCAACTGGCTCAACGCCGCTTTCCGAGCCCGTTCCAGAACATTTTTCACAGCCCACAGATGTAGGAACCGTGATCGTTTTCTGCAAACCTGTGTAGGCATCTTCTAGGTTAACGCGCATGCTATAGCGTAAATCGGACCCGCGTTGGGCACGGGTGCGCGGGCCACCGCCGCCACGTCCGCCCATAAAATCGCCAAAAAGGTCGTCGAACACATCGGAGAAAGCAGAGGCAAAATCGCCATTGCCCTGTCCAGGATGTCCCTGACGCGCGCCGCCCATTCCGCCTTCAAAAGCTGCATGGCCATAACGGTCATAGGCGGCTTTCTTTTCGGCGTCTTTCAGGACCTCGTAAGCTGCATTCGCTTCTTTGAATTCGGACTCAGCATTGGGATTGTCGGGATTGCTATCTGGATGTAGCTCTTTGGCTTTCGTACGAAATCCTTTTTTGATTTCGTCCGCTGAAGCACCTTTGGCGACGCCAAGAGTTTCGTAAAAGTCACGTTTTGACATGTTATTATCCCCTTTGGGAACGCAAAAACCGGCCCGACTTGTTTCGGGCCGGTTTTAAAGGCGAGCGCCTTATTAGGAGCGTTTATCGTCGTCCAAGTCTTCGAAATCAGCATCCATGATGTCGTCATCACCTTTGCTACCAGCTTCGTCGACCCCAGAAGGCTCTTCTTGGGCTTCTTCTTGGCTAGACTTATAGATTGCCTCGCCCAGTTTCATCGAAGCTTCAGTTACGTTCTGAACCCCAGATTTGATTTTCTCAGCATTGTCAGTCTCAAGATCATCTTGCAACGCTGCAATGGAGAGTTCGATAGCTTCGATCGTTGTTGGATCGACTTTATCTTTGTGCTCTTCCATGGCCTTTTCGGTGCTGTGGATCAAGCTTTCGGCTTGGTTCCGTGCTTCGATAAGCTCTTTGCGCTCTTTGTCAGAATCCGCGTTTTCTTCAGCGTCTTTCACCATTGCTTCGATATCCTCGTCTGAGAGGCCACCCGAAGCTTGGATGGTGATTTTGTGCTCTTTGCCAGTGCCTTTGTCCTTGGCGCCCACTTCAACGATACCGTTGGCATCGATGTCGAAGGTCACTTCGATCTGGGGCAGGCCACGCGGTGCTGGTGGAATGTTCTCTAGGTTGAATTGACCGAGGATTTTGTTGTCCGCTGCCAATTCGCGCTCGCCTTGGAACACCCGCAACGTCACAGCGTTTTGGTTGTCTTCGGCAGTCGAGAAGATTTGCGATTTCTTGGTTGGGATCGTTGTGTTGCGATCGATCAAGCGTGTGAACACGCCACCAAGTGTTTCGATACCAAGCGACAGAGGCGTCACGTCCAAGAGTACAACGTCTTTGACGTCGCCCTGAAGAACACCCGCTTGAATTGCAGCGCCCATGGCCACAACTTCGTCTGGGTTCACACCTTTGTTTGGCTCTTTGCCAAAGAACTTGGACACTTCTTCGATGACTTTTGGCATACGAGTCATACCGCCAACGAGAACGATCTCGTCGATGTCACCAGTCGAGAGGCCAGCGTCTTTGAGAGCATCTTTACAAGGCTTCAACGAAGCTTTGATCAAATCGCCTACAAGGCTTTCCAATTTTGCGCGTGTCAGTTTGAGCACGAGGTGAAGAGGTTGACCAGATTTTGGGTCCATCGAGATGAACGGCTGGTTGATCTCAGTTTGGCTCGCGGAAGAAAGCTCGATTTTTGCTTTCTCGGCAGCTTCTTTGAGACGTTGCAACGCCATCTTGTCTTTGGTCAGGTCAACGCCGTTCTCTTTTTTGAATTCGCCTGCGAGGTAAGTCACGATACGCATGTCGAAGTCTTCCCCACCAAGGAAAGTATCACCATTTGTGGATTTTACTTCAAAGAGGCCATCGTCAATTTCTAGGATGGTAACGTCGAATGTACCGCCACCAAGGTCATAGACCGCGATGGTTTGTGTTTCTTTTTTGTCCAGACCATAGGCCAGCGCCGCAGCGGTTGGCTCGTTGATGATCCGAAGCACTTCAAGACCAGCAATTTTACCAGCGTCTTTTGTGGCTTGGCGCTGTGCATCGTTGAAGTACGCGGGAACGGTGATAACCGCCTGTGTCACTTCTTCACCAAGATAGCTCTCGGCGGTTTCTTTCATTTTTTGAAGGATGAAAGCGGAGATTTGGCTAGGTGAGTATTTGTCACCCTTAACTTTGACCCAAGCGTCACCATTGCCACCGTCGATCACGTCGAAGGGCAGGTTCGCTTTGTCTTTGGCCAAATGCTTGTCGTCAGCGCGACGGCCAACAAGGCGCTTCACACCAAAAATTGTGTTTTCTGGGTTTGTGACGGCTTGTCTTTTTGCGGGCTGGCCCACCAGACGTTCATCGTCGGAAAACGCAACGATCGAAGGCGTTGTGCGTGCACCTTCTGCGTTTTCAATTACACGTGGTTGCGATCCATCCATGATGGCGACGCAAGAGTTTGTAGTTCCAAGGTCAATGCCGATGACTTTAGCCATATTGTAGTACCCCTTTTGAGTTAGGCGATGTTGCGGAACGCGGACCCATGCTAGGCATCTCGGCTCCGATTCAATTGGTAACCAGAGTTGCCCCTGATCAAGCTTCTTTGGGTATATAGGGCTGGGTCCTTAGGCCTGCAAGCCGTTGAACCCAAAAGCAGCGAGTTTTTTCCGGAAAAAAACGAGTCATGTCACCCCTTTCAACAGAAAATTCGCTAAATTTTTAGCGAAAGGTGGTGGCGGAGGTATGACTATCTACCAGCGCTCCAACTGATCGACGCATGTTTGCGCGTATAGAACTCTCCCATCAACCCAATCATCGTGAGGGCTATGGTGACTTTGACCGGGTAACTGATGGAACTCACCGTCGCGATGTAATTGATAAACACAAAGCCGCGGCATTGATCGATAACGTGAAAGAGGGGGTTCCAGTCGAAGAGGGACAGCATCCATCCAGGGAGCGTTTTGGCGAGGAACATTTTACCGGAGGCGATCATGTTCGCCCGAGCATAGATCGTGGCTGCAAGTCCGATAAAGCCTGGAGCCCACGGTTTTGCGGCGAGAAACACCATTCCAATTGACACACCAGTCGCCCAGGCCAACAACAACATGGCAAAAGCACCGGCGGGTTGGTTGATCGCGATTGGAGTAATCGCCGTGTGGTATAAAAACAGGACGACACTCACCGACAGAATTTGAATATACAACGCCGCCAAAGCAGACGAGCAAATGGCGACAACAGTGTTCATCGGCGCATGAAGCATCATCGCAGAGGTAGGTCCAGGGGCACCCACAACAGCACCCATCGCCTTGGTGTGGGTCATGAAAAGGAAAATTCCCGACATGATATACAACAGGAAGTCGCCACGGATGGCGCTTCCTCGCAGGCCTAAAACCGAAAACATCACATAGAATGCAACAACCAACACGACGGTTTGCATCATATTCAATAAGAGGCCGATAAGGGCATTTCCGTGTGATTTCCGAACTTCGCGCACGGTCGAATGGTAAATAAGTTCGAGGATAGCAATGGCTGTGTGAAGGCCTTTGTGTTTTTGCGGTTGTACCTGAAACATATTTTAGCTGTCCTGCCGAGGGCTGTAAGGAATGAATTGCGCTACTATCGCAAGGAATTCTTGCTGTTCCTTTACCATGAGATATTAAGGGGGCGATAAAGAAACACAAGAATACACTGTTTTAGGAGAAACCTCTTGGATTTTGACCACCTTAACCTCGTTTTTCGCCGTCTGGCGCTCGAAGCGGGCGACAAAATTATGGAAATCTACAATTCAGACGATTTTGAGGTTAAAACCAAATCGGACGACAGCCCAGTGACCGAAGCCGACGAAGCGGCGGACGCAATTATTTCCGCAGGTATTCGCGCGGAATTTCCGGATGTGACGCTCGTGACGGAGGAGCAAGCGGACTCCCATGCACAGAAAGCGGACACTTTCATTATTGTGGACCCCCTCGATGGCACAAAAGAATTCGTCCTTCGCCGTGGTGATTTCACGGTAAATATTGCCTATGTTGTTGACGGGAAACCCATTCGCGGCGTTGTCTATGCCCCCGCGAAAAACCGGCTATTCTATACCGGTGCTGATGGGAAATCCGTGGAAGAAACGGGTGACTTCGCCAAGGATAAAGTGGGGCCAACTAAGGCAATATCCGTCTCTAACCCTAACAATTCTGGCTTGATGATCGTTGCCTCCAAATCGCACCGTGATCAGGCGACTGAGGATTACATCAACAAATACGCCATCAAAGACAGCAAGAGCGCGGGGTCGTCGCTTAAGTTCTGTTTGATCGCAACAGGCGAAGCTGACCTTTACCCCCGCGTTGGCCGCACGATGGAGTGGGACACAGCGGCAGGCCATGCTGTTTTGCTCGGCGCAGGGGGCGATGTTGTTCGTTTCGATGACCACACCCCATTGACCTATGGCAAAGCAGAATACGCCAATCCGTTTTTTATTGCCTATGCACCGGGCGTCACGTTGAAAAAGGCTTAAATGAGCACACCCGCCGCAAGCATTATTATCGTCAGCCGCGAGCGCCCCAAGGCTCTCGCGCGCTGTCTTTTGGGGGTTTCTCAACTTAACCACCCAGATTTCGAGGTGATCGTCGTGGCGGACGTGGCTGGGCTGGATGTTGTGGCTGACCTCCCGTTTAGCGCGCAGATTAAGACAGCGTTTTTTGACGAAGCCAATATTTCCCAAGCCCGCAACTTGGGGCTCGCGATGGCCGCCGGAGAGATTGTTGCCTTTATCGATGACGATGCGGTTCCCGAACCGAGTTGGCTGATGCGCCTAACCGAACCATTCGGGGATCCAAATGTGGCCGCCGCCGGAGGCTATGTTCGGGCGCGCAACGGCATTTCGTTTCAGTGGCGCGCGAGCAGTGTTGATACCGCTGGGCGCACGCGCCCTCTGCGGGTCCCAAGTCGGAACCCTATGGTTTTTTCTCCGCCCGAGTGTCAGGCCGTAAAAACCGAGGGTACAAACTGTGCGTTTCGGCGAGATATATTGATGAAAATGGGCGGGTTTGACCCTGTTTTTGCGTTCTACCTGGATGAAACTGACGTGAATATGCGCTTGGCTATTGCGGGTCGATCCACGGCAATCGTTCCACTTGCGCAGGTCCACCATGGGTACCTTCCTTCCAAGCGTCGCAATAGCGAGCGGGTGCCGAAATCTCTGTTCGATATTGGCCGGTCGATTGCGCTGTTTCATCGCAAATATGCCGATCAAGTTGATGCGCAAATGGCGTGGCGTGTGGAGCGTATTGAGCAACGAAAGCGTCTCCTTCGGTTTATGCAAAGCGGCGCGCTAGAGCCAAGTGATGTGCTTGGCTTGATGCGGTCTTTGGAGGCGGGGCATCAATCCGGTTCGAATGCAAAACTGATTTCGCTTCCGGAATTGCCGACCAACGGCGCGGTTTTCGAAAAATTCATGCAGACCCCGTATAACCATCACGTGCTTTCGGGTCGTATTTGGCAAAGAAAACGCCTCCGTAAACAAGCAAAAATTCTTGTATCGGCCAAGAATAGGGTCACATTGGTGGTTCTCAGTCCAACTTCCCTTTTCCACCGTATTACCTTTACCGAAGACGGGTTTTGGGAGCAAAACGGAGGGATTTTCGGCAAGTCGAACCGAAACCAGCCGTACTTCCAAATTTATGGTTTTCGCAGTCGGGTTAGGGACGAGGTAGCGCGCAGCAATCAGTTTCGCGCTTTTTGAGTGACATATATTCCGAGTGGGGAATTTGTGGGTCCTATGGATGCAAAACTGTGTTATCACGCCCCGAATGATGTAGAGGTACATTCCTTTTTTACTTTTAAGCGGTTAAAGTAAGGCCAGCTCGTTTGGCATGAGTGACTGTTTAAAACAATTTTCTGAGTTGAATATGAAACGTAAAGTTACAAAAGCAATCTTCCCTGTAGCAGGACTGGGGACACGGTTTCTTCCGGCGACGAAATCGGTGCCAAAGGAGATCATGACTTTGGTCGACCGTCCGCTGATCCAATATGCAATTGATGAAGCACGTGCTGCGGGGATTAAAGAGTTTATTTTTGTGACGTCGCGCGGCAAAGGCGCTCTGGAAGACTATTTCGACCACGCTCCGCAGCTCGAAAATGAATTGCGCAAGAAGGGCAAAGACGAACTTCTTGAGGTGCTAAAAGACACTAACATGGAGAGCGGCGCGATTGCCTACATCCGTCAACACAAGTCGATGGGGCTTGGACATGCTGTTTGGTGCGCGCGTCGCCTTGTGTCGAACGAGCCTATTGCGGTCATTCTTCCCGACGATGTTATCGCCGCCGAAACCCCTTGTTTGCAGCAGATGGTCGAGGCCTACGAAGAAACGGGCGGATGCATGGTTGCGGCTATGGAGGTACCGCCGGAGAAAACGTCGTCTTATGGGATTTTGGACATATTGGATGACAAAGGTCAGCTCGTTTCGGCTAAGGGGATGGTGGAAAAACCCCCTCTAGGAGAAGAGCCGTCAAACCTTGCCGTTATTGGGCGTTATATTATCACCCCAGATGTTTTGCGAACTTTGAACAAGATGAAGCAGGGTGCGGGCGGTGAAGTGCAACTTACGGACGCGATCGCCGAAGAAATCACCCATGGGCGAGATGTCCATGGGTTTCGCTTCAAGGGGGAGCGATTTGATTGCGGCTCTAAAGCAGGGTTTCTGCAAGCTACGGTCGCGTTCGGTCTTGCCCGCGAAGATTTGCGCGATGAATTGTTGGCCTACATTACGTCGATGATGGCCCGTCGCAAAGCTGCTCAGTTAGGGGCGGTTGGATGACAAATGTTTTGGTCACGGGCGGTGCTGGCTATATTGGCTCGCACGCGTGCAAAGCATTGAAAGCCGCAGGCTATAATCCCGTAACCTTTGATAATCTGTGCACGGGGTGGGAAGACGCCGTTAAATTCGGGCCATTTGAACGCGGAGAATTGACGGATAGGGCCGCGTTAGACAGTGTTTTCGCGCGCTATAACCCCATTGCCGTCATGCATTTCGCCGCGCTTTCTCAAGTTGGCGAGAGCATGTCTGACCCTGGAAAATATTGGCACAACAATGTCGCGGGCAGCTTGGTATTGATCGAAGCGACAGTCGCGGCAGGCTGCAAGAATTTCGTATTTTCATCCACCTGCGCAACCTACGGCGAGCAAGACGACGTAACTCTCGATGAAAATTGCCCGCAAGTCCCGATTAATGCGTATGGCGCGAGTAAACGAGCAATTGAAGATATTCTTGCTAACTTCGGGGCAAGTTACGGGTTGAACCATGTCATTTTCCGCTATTTCAATGTTGCAGGGGCGGACCCCGAGGGCGAAGTTGGGGAGTTCCATCAGCCAGAGACACACCTCGTACCGCTGATGCTCGATGCGATCGACGGAAAGCGGGACGCTTTGACTGTTTTTGGGACTGATTATGATACGCCGGACGGCACCTGCATTCGCGATTACGTTCACGTTTGCGACCTTGTTGACGCGCATGTTTTGGGTCTTAAGTGGCTGGAAGACGAAAAGGGTAATCGCGTTTTCAATCTTGGAACGGGTGTGGGATTTTCTGTGCGGGAGGTGATCTCGAACTCAAAAATGGTCACCAATCGCGAAGTCCCTTTTTTCGAGGGACCGCGACGGGCGGGGGACTGCACGAAGCTTGTTTCTGGCAGTGTTAGAGCCGAAAAAGAACTTGGATGGACCCCGACGAGGTCAACTTTGGAGGCGATGATTACTGATGCTTGGCGTTGGCACCAAAACGGACACTACACGAAATAATCCTCCTGCAAGATTGCTCGACTTATCTCGTCTCGTGAGCCGTGTAGGGCGTGGGCCACTGACAGGGGTGGATCGTGTCGAAATGGCCTATTTGCATGCATTATTGCGTGATCCGATACCGCTCTTTTCCCTCATACGAATTTCGGGTGGCTTTACCCTCCTAAGCGAGGAGGGCACGCTTGAACTTCTCTCTCGGATGACTGGAAAAACGCCTTGGGGGCGGCACGATCTAAAGAGTCTGTTTCGGTTCAAACAAAGCCCTATTCAGCTGCGCGTGCAGTCAGATTGTCGACGCTTGGCCGTCGCATCCGCCAAGGACGTGCGCCGTTTGGTCGATGTTTTACCGCGTGGGTTTTCCTATTTGAATGTGGGGCACAGCAACATCAGTGATGTGGTGTTTCGCGCTATACAAGCAAACGGCGGACAAATTTCTGTACTCGTTCACGATACAATTCCTTTGGATTATCCAGAATTTCAAAGGGATGGTAGTGTTGAGAAATTCAAACAAAAAATGACCCGCGTGTCGTTGTTTGCCGACCTCGTGATTTTTAATTCCGAGCAAAGCAAATTGGACGCGACACGGCATTTTTCAAAAATGGGTAGAGTGCCTGAATCTATCGTAGCGCATTTGGGGCTTACGACACCCACGCCCGCAGAGGGCGCGCTTCCGCCGGAAATCGACCCCAATAAGGGATATTTCGTGACGGTTGGCACCATTGAGCCTAGAAAAAACCACGCCCTACTGCTGGACATATGGGAAGGGTTGGAAAATAAAACGAATTCGCCGCAATTGGTCATTATCGGGGCGCGCGGCTGGAAAAACGAAGCAGTGTTCAAACGACTGGATTTAAAGCCGAGAAACGTGGTCGAGTTTAATAATTTGTCGGATCGGGCCGTTGCCCAGATTTTGGAGCGGTCAGCGGGCATGCTCTTCCCCTCCATTGCTGAAGGCTATGGGCTTCCTCCAGCGGAGGCCATTCTTCAGCAAACCCCCGTTATTTGCGGAGATTTGCCGGTCTATCGCGAGTTTTTGGGTGATATACCCATTTACGCAGACACTTCAGATCGCTATTTATGGGAGCTAGCGATACAAAAACTTGCGCGTAGAAAGCGAGAAAAAACAGCGTTACAATTTGATCTAAAAAAAATGCCCACATGGGAGGCGCATTTCAATAAGGTCTTAAAGGTCGCGTGATATTGATTTGCAGGTAAGACAAACACTTGTGATGTTTTGGGGAACGTATTGGGCATAGCTACATCATATCGATTGCGTGTTGAGCGCAAAAGGTGGCGCTTGAGGGCGATGCGCAAAAAGAACGAACTGCGCAGTGTTGTGGATCGCACCGCGCTCATAAAACCTGGCGATATCCTGTCTTTCTCGACAATACGAAACGAGAAAATCCGCCTGTCCTATTTTTTGCGTTATTACAGAAACATGGGTGTGAACCACTTTTTCTTTGTTGATAACGATAGCGATGATGGATCCCGTGAGTTTCTTGCCGATCAGCCGGACGTTTCGGTATGGACCACAAAGCACAGTTACAAACGGTCGCGTTTTGGCGTTGATTGGCTGAATCATCTACAAATGAAATACGCGCACGGCCATTGGAGTCTTGTGGTCGATGTTGATGAGTTTCTAGTTTTCCCATTTTGCGATTCCCGCTCCATAAGTGCCCTTACGGATTGGCTTGACGCATCCTCGGTGAAGAGTTTTTCCGCAACGTTGCTAGACATGTATCCTAAGGGACGCATCGACGCCGTTCCGTATCGCTCTGGTCAAGACCCGTTTGAAATTGCGAGCTGGTTTGACAGTGGGAATTACACCTACAAAAAGAACAGCCAGTATGGAAACCTGTGGATTCAGGGGGGGCCGAGGGCACGGTGTTTCTTCCCCGATGCGCCGGAACGCGCGCCTGCGTTAAATAAAATTCCTCTTGTGAAATGGGACAAGAAATACGCCTACAAAAGCAGTAGTCACATGCTTTTGCCGCGCGGGCTAAACCTCGTTTACGACGAATGGGGTGGGGAGAAGGCGAGCGGTTGCCTGATGCACGCGAAGTTCTTGGACACGTTTGGCTCGAAGGCGAGCGAAGAACTTCAGCGCAAACAGCATTACGCCAATAGTCATGAGTACAAAGCTTACGCCGCCAATCTAGCGAAAGATCCCGACCTTTGGTGCAAATGGAGTGAGAAATTCATCAACTGGAGGCAGCTCGAAATTTTGGGTTTGATGTCGAAGGGGAACTGGGCATGAGCGTTGGCATTGTCATGCTTGTTCACGACGACCTGCACCGCGCAGCCCAACTTGCTCGCCATTGGCAGGCCAGCGATTGTCCCGTCGTTATTCACGTTGATAAGTCGGTCGGACAGGAGGGCTATAAGAGTCTCGTGCGGGCTTTGGCGGACCTTGAAGACGTTATGTTTTGTGAACGACATCGGTGCGAATGGGGGCGGTGGTCGTTGGTTGCTGCGTCCCAAACCGCGTCGGAAATGATGCTCGCGAATTTTCCGGAAGTTCGCCATGTATATCTTGCGTCTGGATCATGCCTCCCACTTCGGCCCGTAAGTGAGTTGGTAGACTATTTAAAAGAGCGACCGCGAACGGATTTCATCGAAAGCGCAACCACTGACGATGTCCCATGGACCGTCGGCGGGTTGGATAAAGAGCGGTTTACCCTGCGGTTTCCCTTCTCTTGGAAACACAATCGTCGCGCCTTTGATAAGTACGTTAAGATTCAGCGGCTCCTAAGGTTCAAACGCCGCGTTCCCCTCGGGTTGGTACCACATATGGGGTCTCAGTGGTGGTGCCTAACACGTCAGACACTCTCAGCAATTTTGGAAGATCCAGATCGTGAAAAATATGATCGCTACTTTAAACGGGTTTGGATTCCGGACGAAAGTTACTATCAGACGCTTGCACGTATTTATTCATCTAATATTGAAAGCCGGTCTCTCACACTTTCTAAGTTTGATTTTCAGGGCAAGCCACACATTTTTTATGACGATCACCTACAGCTTTTGCGCCGCTCTGATTGTTTTGTGGCACGGAAAATATGGGCAAAGGCGAACAAGCTTTATGACGCGCTCCTCACGGATTCAGAACATGCGATGAAGGTCGCCGAACCAAACCCAGGTAAAATTGACCGTATTTTCTCCAAAGCAGTGGAGCGTCGCACGCAGGGGCGTGCCGGCCTTGTGATGCAAAGTCGACTTCCAAACGAGGGCTGGGAAAACGGTGTCACTGCAGCCCAATATACTATTTTGGAGGGGTTTTCGGACCTCTTTCTGGACTTTGAGGATTGGATGGCGCGGGCGACTGGTGCGCGTGTCCACGGGCACCTTTTCGGACCTGAACGCGTTGAATATGCGGGGCGCGAGAGAGCCTTTGCGGGATGCCTCTCTGATAGTGCAGAGCTTCGGGATTACGCGCCAGCAGATTTTCTGCGAAACCTGCTTTGGAATACACGGGGTGAACGGCAGGTTTTTCAATTCGGCCCGCGCGATTCTCAGGACATCAGTTGGTTCCTTGCCCGTGACCCAAACGCGAGTGTTACCGTGATTTCCGGAGCATGGTCGGTGCCCTTGTTTAACTCGAATCTGAACTTTTCTGAAATCCGCAAAGTCTCTGCGGAGCAACAGAAAATTGAGGCCGATCATTTGGATATTCTGCGGTCATATTACACGAAGGCGCGCGTTCATATCTATACGATGGCGGATTTTATTCAGTCACCCATGGAGCCGTTGCAAATGATCATTGATGACATAGGATCGCGCTCAAACCGGCGCCTTACAGAGGCGCCACGTATGGTCGATTTGACTGGATTTAGCCAGTTCTTGCAAAACTTGAAAAACCAGGGGATGCACCCCTATTTGATGGGGGATTTCCCCTCTGGGAATGATCCTCGCCATAGCGCTGCGGCCACGCGCAAGCCTTACCTGGTGAAATAGAGCCTTATGAATAGCAATTTTGACTATTTCGTTGTCTTGGCGGAAATGCGAACTGGGTCGAATTTCCTAGAGACGAACATCAATGCCTATGACGGCCTTACCTGTGTTGGCGAGGCCTTCAATCCGCATTTTATCGGGTACCCGAACAGGGATGAGCTGCTCGGTATGTCCCTCGCTGAGCGTGAGCGGGATCCATTAGGGCTTCTCCATAAAATCGTCGACGCCCCCGGTCTGGCGGGGTTTAGGTTTTTCCACGACCATGATCCACGGGTTATCGATCCAATCTTGCAGGACCAAAAATGTGCAAAGATCATTCTGACGCGCAATCCGGTGGAAAGTTACATCAGTTGGAAAATTGCCAAGGCCACAGGTCAGTGGAAACTCACGAATGTCACCCATCACAAAACGGCCAAGATAAAATTTGATGCCACTGACTTTACAGTCTTCCTCGGTCGACTGAAAAGTTTTCAACTGCGCATACTTCATGCACTTCAGGCAACTGGCCAGACAGCGTTTTATATTGGATATGAAGATATTCGTGATTTGGATGTCATAAATGGGTTGGCTAAGTTTCTGGGCATTAAACAGGAATTGGCAGGGCTTTCTAAAAACTTGAAAAAGCAGAACCCGAGCCCACTGCTGGAAAAAGTCTCTAATCCAAGAGAAATGGAATGCGCGCTGCAATCGATGGATCATTTCGGACTTTCTCGCACCCCAAACTTTGAGCCCATTCGCGGTGCGAGCGTGAATCGGTATGTCATAGCGAATGGTATTCCGCTTCTCTTTATGCCGATGCCATCTGGGCCCAATACGCGGGTCAGAAATTGGCTCACAGAGCTTGGGAACGGGGTTTTGGAAGAGAAATTTACCCAAAAGGGCCTTCGCCAGTGGAAGCGCGAAAACGTGGGTCATCGTAGTTTTACGGTTTTGCGCCATCCCGTAGCCCGAGCGCACGCAGCGTTTTGTCGGACGATTTTAAACTCGGGGCCCGGTTCGTTTCCGCAAATTCGAAAAACACTGAAGCGTGTCCACAATGTGCCTATTCCGGATGATATCAATGCGCCCGCATATAACCGAAACGAACACAGGGCGGCCTTCTTAAGTTTTCTTAAGTTTTTGAAGGCAAATCTCTCTGGGCAAACGGCTCTCCGCAATGACATGGCGTGGTCAAGTCAGGCGTCGATTGTTCAGGGTTTCGGAGTTTTTGCGGCACCTGATATGGTGTTGCGCGAAGACACATTGGAAACGGATTTAGAGTTCCTTGCATTCAGAGTTGGCGTCGAAAACCCTGAATGCAACCCAGAAAGGGAGGATTCTCCCTATTCGTTGGACGATATCTATGATTCAGAAATCGAAACCGCTGCGCAGGAGGCCTATCAGCGCGACTATATGACGTTTGGGTTTTCAGCTTGGCGCGACTAAGCCGCGCGAGCGGGCTGAAGCTCGGTCAAAACGGCATGCAGCGTGGCCGGATCGTCATTTGCGCGCAATTTCTCGCAAATTTTTGCATCACGCATCGTCCGCGAAACAAGCGCCAACGCCTTAAGGTGTTCAACACCCGAGTCGATTGGCGCAAAGAGAGCGAAAACCAAATCAACAGGCTGCCGGTCGACTGAGTCAAAATCGAGGCGACGATCGAGGCGCAAGAAAACCCCTACAACCGAATCCAGACCCCTTAGGCGAGCATGTGGAAGGGCGACGCCGTGTCCAACTCCTGTTGGTCCGAGACTTTCCCGTTCCTGCAACGCATCAACCGCTTCGTTTGCGGGGAAGGCATAGATAGAATGCCCAACCTCTCCCAACTCTTGGAAGAGGCGTTTTTTGCTAGTAACATTTGCGATTACTTTCACCGCTTCAGGCTTAAGTATTCTTGATAAATCCATTTTTGTCACTTCTGCTCGGGACGTCGTCTAGGTGATTTCCTAGCTCGTTGTTGTGGGGTCTATCCAGCCTACGTTACCATCTTCTCGCCGATAAACCACATTTACGCCACTGTTTCCTTCATTTCGAAACACCAGAACGGGAGTTCCCGAAAGTTCCATTTGCATGACCGCCTCCCCTACCGAGAGAGACGCGATTTTCGTCTCCATTTCGGCAATGATCATCGGTTGCAGGTCTTCCGGTTCCAGTTCTTCTGATGCTTCTGATCCGGCGAGGATATACGTGGAAGCGGAGGAAAGTTCAACAGGCTGTGTTCTGACCCGGTGATGATCCTTTAAACGACGCTTATAGCGTCGTAATTGCTTCTCTAATTTCTCACCGCATGAATCAAAAGCGGCATAGATTTCATGGGCATGCCCCCTAGCGGTCGCAGTTAGGCCTGTTGAGAGATGTACCGTGGATTCGCAAACATATTCGTTTGCGCTTTTGGAAAATACGATCAGAGCATCGGTCGGACGTTCAGCGTATTTTTTTACAATTTCGCCGATTTCAGATTTGACATGGGTTTGAAGAGCTTCACCGATATCGATTTGTTTTCCACTAATTTGGTACTGCATTTATCCTCCAAGGTTCGAAAATTGGATGCTTCAGCCTAGAATCTAGACCGTTACGTTCGAGTAAAGAATGGTAGCGTGATGCAAGGTGCGCCATAGGCACTTGTTTTTCGGCTGTATCTTGGCGCCAAAGCCCAAAGGATGGGGGGTTCTTCATACATCCCATACATTGGGCGCCTAATTCGTTTAAGTGTCAATAGGGGTGTGAGGGAAAGCGGCAGCATTCCGCACAAACCCTTGATTCGTTAAGGTTTAGTTAAGAGGCGCGGAAGTCTTTCCCGAGGTAAACGCGCCGCACATTATCGTCGCGTACAACGTCATCTGGTGTGCCACTCATCAAAACTTTCCCGTCGTGAAGAATATAGGCGCGGTCAACAATTTCGAGAGTTTCGCGCACATTATGGTCGGTGATGAGCACGCCAATGTTACGGTCCTTCAACTTACTGACGAGTTCTCGGATTTCCCCCACGGCGATAGGGTCAACACCGGCAAAGGGTTCGTCCAAAAGGAGAAATTCAGGAGAGGCCGCGAGGCAGCGCGCAATTTCGACACGGCGACGTTCGCCGCCCGACAGCGACAAGGCGGGGGCGCGCCGCAGGTGGCCAATAGAGAATTCGTTAAGGAGTTCCTCGAGGCGTTCGCGGCGTTTATGGGAATTTTTGACCGAGATTTCGAGAATCGCGAGAATGTTGTCTTCGACACTGAGCCCCCGAAAAATCGAGTTTTCTTGTGGTAGATAGCCGATCCCCATTTTTGCACGGCGGTACATAGGGAGGAGCGTTATCTCAACCCCGTCGACCATGACTTGGCCGCCTTCCGGCGTCACTAGGCCCGCGATGGAATAGAAACACGTCGTTTTGCCCGAGCCATTGGGTCCCAAAAGCGCGATAACTTCGCCCCGTGCAAGCTCCATCGACACATCCCGAATGACGGTTTTGCGACGATAGCTTTTGCGCAAATTGCGGATCGACAGGCCGTGGTCGCGGCTTTCAGAGGCGAGCGTGAGATTTGGGGGAGTGGCCATACTCTAGTTTTCCGGCTGTAAGATTGTTTTGACGCGGCCAGTCATTTGGGCACGCCCCGTATTGAGATCAACCACCATTTGTGTTGACGACAGCGCGTTATTTCCCTGAGTTAGGATCACATTCCCGCTCATGGTGATTTCTGCATTATCTATCGAATAGACCGCTTCGTCTGCCTCTGCGGCCTCGGGGCCGTTCACCAGTACCACACCGCCGCTTGCAACCATGCGGCTGATTTTTCCGCCAGTTTGATCCGCACCCGTCTTGTATTCCACAACAACTTTGCTCGCGTTCAGGCGCATCTCGCCTTGGCCGATGACCACGTTGCCAACGAATGTGGCGTTGCCCGTCTCTTGATCGACTTCGAGAGCATCGGAAATAACTTCGACGGGAAGGCTCGCGTTGTGTTCATAGCCCCCAAAAGGAATTTGGGTGCCTTGGGCGAAAGTTGAACCAGCAAAGCCAATCAGTAAGAAGATCGCTAGAATAGCGCGCATGTAAATCACCCCGAGTTAACCTTTCGGATCGTATATCAGTTTTACGCCGTCTTTGAAAACCAGAAGATAGTTCTCATTACGTCGAACGAGTTCCATGGATCCAGCGGTGATTTTCCCCCCAGGGCCAACGGCAGAAATCGGCACTGTTGAGGAAAAACGCGCGTCGGATATGGACGCGTCGACTTGCTCGGACCTCACAACATATCCAACTGAACTCACGACACGAACGTTCCCCTCAAGGCGGGCGCTTTGAGTGTCGGTATTTATGACCCCAGTTTCGGACTCAAGAGTAACGATGGCCCCCTCTGGTAACTCGAACTCTGCGTTAAAGCCTTCGGTGGTGATCGTGCTGCGGTCGCCGTTTGGTTGCGGTTTTGCAGAGTTGGCTGAGATTGAGATGGTCGTCCCGTCGCGGGTAATCCCTGAATAGTTGGGGGCCGTGATCCCTTTTTCCCGCGCGAGTTCCTCGACGTTTACTTTCGCGAAAGGGATTGCATTGCCAGGATCAATAGGGCGCGCCAGCAAAAACACGGTCGACAGGAGGGCGAGCGCGAGCAAAGGCAAAGTGATTTTTGCCCAGAAGATGAATATTGAGTATGTATTATTTTTCATTGCTCTTCATCGTGCTCGTTTTTTCCTGCGTTACCACAAGTGATATAGGGAGGAATACACGCTGCGGCCAGTGGCCTAGTGGGAAAAGATGTCTTGATCCGGCCAGCCAGCGAGATCCAAGAGGGCACGTTGCGGTAGAAAATCAAAGCAAGCTTGGGCCAATTCTGCGCGCCCTTCGCGCTCAAGGTTCTTGTTCAATTTGTTGCGCAGGCGATGCAGATACAAAACATCCGAGGCAGCATAGGCGATTTGCGCGTCCGTAAGTTTCGGCGCCCCCCAATCGCTTGATTGCTGTTGTTTGGATACGTCGACGTTCAACAATTCCTGAAGCAGATTTTTAAGGCCGTGACGGTCTGTATATGTACGCACCAGCTTTGAGGCGATTTTTGTACAGTATACTGGTGCTGCCAGAGCGCCAAAGGCGTTGTGCATCGCAGCAATATCAAATCGTCCAAAGTGAAACAGTTTAAGAACGTCTGGGTCGGTCAGAACCTTGCACAGATTTGGTGCTTCGGTTTGGCCCAAGGCGACCTGCACCAAATGCGCGTTTCCGTCGCCCCCTGACAGTTGTACCAAACAAAGACGGTCACGGTGTGGATGCAATCCCATGGCCTCACAATCAATCGCCACCACGGGTCCAAGGTCGAGTCCGCCGGGAAGATCGTTTTGGTATAGGTGATTTGTCATGTTTTCCCGTCCGGTGTTTGCGTGGCGTTGTGGCGACTTAGGAGGATTATCGACCTGTCGGCAAGGGAAAACCAAATGCCGCGGTCTGTCGGGGGTGGTTAGGATTGCTTTGTTTCAGGCATTGCTGATACTTCACAAAGGACGCGTGAATTTACGGAAAGAGATGACATGACGTTCGTGACCCAAGGATTTACAACGTGAGCAGTTTTATTCCCAGCCGTAAAACAGCCCGCGATTTTCGGGACGCACTGGGCCTCTTTGGTACGGGCGTTACGATTGTGACCGTTGCGACTCCGCAAGGGGCCATGGGGATCACGGCAAATAGTTTCGCGTCCGTTTCGCTTGATCCGCCTCTTGTACTGTGGTCGCCAGCCAACGCCTCCAAGCGTGCAGTGCATTTCATTCATGCTGAGCACTACGCCATCCATATTCTCGCCAAGGATCAGCAGGAGTTAAGTGGACGGTTTGCCAAGACCCCACATGCCTTTGAGCCGCACCTATATAGTGAGTGCAAAAATGGCGTGCCCCTCATAGAGGGATGCCTTGCTCGATTTGAGTGTCGGCGCCACGCGATACATGAAGGAGGCGATCATACGATCGTTGTGGGCGAGGTCGAACGTGTGAATGTTGGCGCTGGTGCTCCACTCCTTTTCCATGGCGGGCATTTCGGTACGATCCTCCCCGACGCGTAGCCATTTGGGCAGTTGTAGCTCATTTGCATAGTATGAATCAGTTGAGTCGGGGTCGACCCGCCACTTCAAACCCACGACTCGATTAAAATATGGGGATTGGGGGTGGCTGTGACCCAATTTTCGCGAAGATCACGTAGATTAGCCAGTTTTAGCTCACGCCAGGTATCCGGTAAGTTGTTGTTATAATTTAATTTTCATAATAAAGCATGGTTTTTATGACTTTTTCATAAAAAGGGGTTGCGGGTCTTGGTGGGTGGGACTAGAACCCCTCTACCGGCGGCGCAGAGATGCTCCACTGGGTCACTGGACGGGTCGAGAGGCCAGACGGTG